>JBBQPV010000331.1:0-3439 GCA_038216925.1 Bdellovibrionia bacterium | reverse complement strand
TGGAGTTGAAACTTTTGCCTATTCTTACTACTTAGATCGTCCCGTTGAACACAACATGGTCTCAGAATGGGATTTTCTCTACAATAAGGCTCATAATGAATTCTTAAATCTTCTTGCAACGACCGGTACTGTAGGCATCCTTGCCTATCTTAGTGTCATTAGCCTCTATTCATGGTGGGTCTTCAAAAAAATAACTTCTAGCGACCCTTCCACCGCCGCTAACAAATACCTTATCATCGGTCTCTACGCCGCCTATATATCAATATTAGTCACCAACTTCTTCGGCTTCTCTGTTGTCATTATTGGTCTATTCTTTTTCTTAATCCCCGCTTTATCATTAATAATCATTCGACCAGACGAACAATCTACTCCACTAAATAATCAGTCAGTCAACTCCCCCTCAGCAGTTCAATGGATAATCATTGGTTTAATCACCTTAGGCGGCTGCTATCTAATATGGAGCCTCGGAAACATGTGGACAGCTGACAAATCATTTGCCTATGGCAAAAATCTTGACAGTGTTTCTCAATATACCCAAGGCTATCCCTATTTAAACAATGCTGTCACTCAAGTTCCTGATGAACCCACCTATCGCGACGAGTTGTCATACAACGAATCAGTCATTGCTGTTGCCCTTTTTAATCAAGCCACCGGTTCAGCACAACAAAAACTAAACGCGCCCTATGGTGGTAGCAACATTTCCGCAAACACCCTCATCCAAAAAGCAATCAGCGACTCAGACGCGGTAATTGCACAGTCCCCCAATGTTCTTCAATTTTGGAAAACTAGGACCAAAGTTTTCTATCAGCTTGCAACAATCGACAGACAATATCTTATTGGAGCCTTAAACTCCATTCAAAAAGCTGCTCAACTTGCCCCCACCGACGCCAAGGTGCACTACAACTATGGACTTCTTCTTGGCCAAGCTGGTCAAATTCCTCAGGCAATAAAAATAATGCAACAAACCACTGCCATGAAATCAGACTATTCTGACGCCTATTATGCTCTCGGTCTCTACTATGATGGCGCTGGACAAAAACAAAAAGCCAGAGAACAAATGCAATACATCATTAAACATCTCGGAAACGATGACCGCGCCAAAAAATGGCTCCAAGATAATCCATAAGATATGAACCAAAATCAAACCTGGCTACTTAAACGACTATTACTGCCGTTAGGCATAATTCCCCCCACCATTAATCTTGAAGATTTCAATTACTACGAAAAAACCAGGAACAAAGTGGGAAATATTGGGTTTGAATATTTCTACATGTGTGGACAAAACTTTGACGACATAAATAAATCAATTATTAAAGATAAAATCTACGCCCTGCACACCCCATGGAATGGCTTTCCACCCATTGAAAAATTAAGCGAGCCTACTAAATCTTTGGTCAAATTTTTGATTTTAAGAAACAGAGAGATTCCCAAAGATATTATCGAACGTACTCGACTCTCTCTCGAATTTGCTAAAAAAATTGGCGCAACTGTCATCGTTTCGCACGTTTCTTTTTTTGACCATCACAAGCTAAAAGAACAATTACAGAAATTTGCCGAGCTCGAAGATCAATATAAAATTCCAATAGCAATTGAACATGACGCTCCCTATGTTTATGAACATCTCAAAAAAGGGACTTACTATCTGAAAATTGACGGGAGTTATGACTGGATCATTAATCCTGCAACAATGTCTACTGCTCTTCATAAAATTCTCCCGGAAAAACAATTTGGGATTTGCTACGACAGCGCTGCTCTCATTGGTGCAAATATTCCTTTAATTAAGTCTGCCAAACCAATAATCAAACAAATAATTCACGTTCATTTAGCTAACAACAATGTGGGAACAAAAGATGAAGCTCTTGAAATTGATCGGCCAGAAATAGTTGATTTAGTAAATTACCTCTATGAGTCAAACTATTCAAAACTAATCACTGCCGAAATTCATGGTGTTGTAGGTGATTTTGAAGAATTGACCGCCAAAGCTCACACTGCCCTTGCGCTCGTCGGGATTGACCTACTTCGTCCAACGGTCCTTACTAATAGCCAACGCCACCTGCAAAACTCCTGCAACTATCTCTTGAATGGTTTAAAATAAGCTCCATGTCCGATATTACCTCTCGCAAAATCCAGCACCTAGATCTCGCCCAACTTAGCGGCTCACAAACCGAGTCTGACTTGTTTTCCAATTATCTTCTTCCCTATTCTGCTCTTCCAGAAATTAATTTATCGGATGTTCAAACAAAAATTAAACTTTTGAATAAAGAAGTTTCTCAACCATTAATAATTTCCTCAATGACAGGCGGCGAAAATAAATCAAAAACCATTAACACTAACCTCGCCATTGCTTGTGAACAAATGAAAGTTGCTTTTGGATTGGGTTCAATGAGAATAGCCCTGGAAAATAAAGACGCTGAAGAATCCTTCAAAGTCGCCAGAAAATGTGCTCCCACGACCTTCATTTTCGCCAATATGGGAGCCGTTCAACTCAACTATGGGCACGGAATTGATAGCTATAAACGAGTTGTTGACATGGTCCAAGCAGACGCTCTTTATCTTCACCTCAATCCTTTGCAAGAATCAATCCAGCCCGAGGGAAACACAAATTGGGAAGACTTAATCGAAAAAATTGCTGATTTAATTGGAAAAATAGAAGTGCCAGTTTTTGTCAAAGAAGTTGGCCACGGTCTTGACCCAAAAACCGCGAAATTGCTAATTGACGCAGGGGCAAAAGGGATTGACTCTGCAGGAGTTGGAGGCACTTCTTGGGCTTGGATTGAGTCCAAACGCGTGGAGAATGAAAATCTCCAAAACTGGTTCAAAGATTTCGGTTACCCAACGGACTATTTAATTCCCGAACTTACAAAAATTAAAAAGCAGTCATTTCTTGTCGCAAGTGGCGGCATCAGAAATCCCGTCCAAGGATTAAAGTCACATCTTCTTGGAGCAGACCTCTATGCCGTTGCCCAACCATTTCTCGCCCCGGCCCTGGAAAGTCCAGAGGCAGTCATTAAACAGCTCCAAGACTGGCAACAAGGCCTCAAAACAGCTCTCTTTTCCATCGGAGCAAAAAATTGGGAAGAGGCAAGAAATCTTAAATTATTAGCAAAATAAGGTAAAATAAGAAATATGGACGAAATCAATTTCATTGAAGTCTTAAAACAAAAACGCGACCTCATCTGGCCCACTGTCGAAAAATATCTGAATAGTTCAGTTGACGTCAGATCTATTTCAGCCTATCAAGGCGACTTCTCTGACATCGTTGATTTCTATAAAGAAACAATCAGCGTTTACCCAAAACGCAAAGGGAAATATGTTCGCGCCACCCTGCTGGTTTTGACAGCCGAAGCGATGGGCATCCCTATTGAAAAATCCGCTCAAATGGCTGCCGCTTGGCAAGTTTCCGAAGATTGGATTTTGACTCACGACGACTGGGAAGACA
>JBBQPV010000330.1:0-3455 GCA_038216925.1 Bdellovibrionia bacterium | reverse complement strand
GATTACAGATCCTTGAGGGGTTGTCCAATTGGGACCCGTCTCAGCCACTGGTCATTGCCTACGAGCCCGTTTGGGCTATTGGAACGGGAAAGGTAGCCACGCCGTACATGGCAGAAGACGCGCATAAATTAATCAGACAGGCTTTAGCCGTTAAGTATGGGTCTTCCCGCGCCGGAGAAGTGGCTATCCTTTACGGCGGAAGTGTGAAGCCGGAAAACTCGGCAGAATTAGCCGTGCAACCTAATATCGACGGATTTTTAGTGGGCGGAGCAAGTTTAAAGGCGAAATCATTTGCCCAAATAGGCCAAATTCCTCTATAAAGAAGTAAATTTAAACAGGAGTCTTTTGAATGGAACATGGTGCGACGCTTATAGCAATTATTCATTGTCTGATTGCCCTCCTACTGGTGGTCATTGTTCTTTTACAAGACTCTAAAGGTGGCGGTGTTGGCGGAGCCTTTGGCGCAGGTACAAACCAAAGTATTTTTGGTGCTTCTGGTGCTGCAAGTTTTTTAGTAAAGGTGACAAGATTTTTAGCCGTGGGCTTCATGGCTACATGTATCTTATTGACGGTGCTTTCCTCTCGAAGGGGCTCAAAGTCAGTCATTGATAATCTCCCGGCCACATCTCCTGCTACAACCTCTCCTGCAACTGGACTTCCAACAACTCCAGTGCCCGCAACACCACGGAAGTAAGTGAGAACACAAAATATTATCGCAAGCATAGTCATTCTGTTGGCCCTGCTCGCCATTATTTTCCAAGATAATATTTGGGACTGGTGGAATATGAGGCAACTTAATAGCGATCCCCGCCCCGTTGTTGCAGAATTTGAAACAATTGTAAAAAACGTAAAATTTAGAATTCCCGATTCTTTAACTTATTACCGCGCCCGCACCGCCACTGGCCTCAGGGCAAAAGACACAGTATCTACAGATCAAGACAGCAGTGCGGTTCTACACTTCAAGTCAGGACTTAAAGTAGAACTTGAACCAAATTCTTTAATCATTGTCGATGACTATGGTATTGGTCCAGGGCAGTTAGAACTGACCTTTTTAAAAGGAGGGGTCAGAATACTTGATCAAGGAAAAGGTCCCAAAATTAAAATGGCAGGAACGGACTTAGTTAAAAAAGAAACAGCAAAAGTAGATTTCAACCAACTATTTAATTCCCAAGAAACTGTGGGCATTGAAGAAAAAGTTGAGAAGGTTAAAAAGAAAGTTGAAAAAGTAGCAAAAGAAACTTTGCCTGAAGCTTACATTGCCAGTGTGATCCGAAATCAGAAAAATTTTCTTTACCGCTGCTACGCTCAGCATCTGAGACTAAATCCTGATGCCCGGGGCCGCATTGACACTTCGTTTACAATTGAATCTGATGGTACAGTGAGCTCGTGCCGGGTTATTGGCAGTACAATCCCAGATCCCACCCTTCAGCAATGTGTGGTCACAACACTTTCTCGGGCCAGGTTCCGTTCATTTAACGGGGACCCTATGATTGTCACGTATCCAATTCATTTTGATTAAGAAGAGGGAGTTGCTTTTCCTCATCTGAAGTCATTGAGGTAATCTATACTTTCCGGAACCCAAGGGTCAGAGCGTTCCAATCCTAATATTTTTTCGCCAATTTTTTGAAGATTTTGTAGAGCTACCACCGGTTTAAATATTAAACTAAAATAACTAGGTAAAAGATTTTCATCTTTCAAAACGCTTAAAATTTCATTTATTTTTTCTGATTTCAAGAACCCACGGTGAAATAAATCCTCAAAACTCTTTCCCAATTCTTCCGGTGTGAAACCGTAATTGGAAACCATATCCCTCCCCACCATCACCAACGCATTCATGTCAATGAGGCTTGACTGAAATAAATCCAAAGCAGCTTGGAAGGTGGTAAAAGTGGCGAGAACTCTCCGTCCAAATTTAGAATAATAATCTGGGTCCGTATCATTGACCAAATTAATATAAATCCTTTCAACCGGATCATTTTGAGGAATTTTTTTTTGAAGTTCTAGAATTCTTCCTCGCTGATCTTTACTTGTGTGAAGTGCTTCCAGGACAGACATAAACTCCGCCGGTGGAATGCGTCTGCTGCAAATATCACTGAAAATACTATAGACAACAGCGTCACTCTCACTATCATCACCAAACATCGTCAGTTTTGTTTGCTCCGGAAGTATGGCACGTAGCTCGAGAAGAGATTGGACCTTAAATCCCACTTGTTGTTTGAGCCTACGGAATTTACTGGGCCTCATATTCTTTAAATTATCTTTAAAAAAGATTCCCATGGGTTCAATACGATCAATCTTCATTTTCTGATATATTTTTCTCTCCATTTGGGGAGGAGAGGCGCTGATAAAATAAATGGGAATTTTTCCCCGAGATGTAGTCTCTAGCGCTCTGATTAAAGTAGCGGTGCCGGGAACATTTCTTTTTTGGAATGCTTTTTCAAAGGCAGTACGGATTAGTCCCTTAAACGTCTCAAATTTGGTGTCTAAATAGGTCTTATCTATGTCCCACAAGAACACCGTTCCATTTTCTGCTTTGAGCTTTTGATACTCAAAATACACCACATCTTGACGGATAAATTTGGGTTTGGAGTCGTCGGCCATGGCAATATGCTAACCCCGTGCCTTTGGGTTGCCAAGCATGGCTTTGCGTGTTAATTCCTTTTTTATGAAACTCATAGCGGCAGAGAATCTAAAAATAGACTATTCCTATGATTTCAAACCCCTTAAGTCTTGGCCATCTTGTCTACCGCCCATTGTAACCAACGTGGGCGAGACTTGTTATATTGTGGCTGGATTCGAAGTTTCAAATTCGGCAATGCTTCTCATGGTGGATGGTACGCCAGAAGAAGCTTTAACTGCGTTATGGCCCGTGGATTCTTTAAAACCATTTGAAAGACTGAGGTTCCTAAAAGTTTGTGGCCAAAAATTTAATGAAGACACCCTTCAACTATTAAGCTATCCGCTTACATTTCAAAATTTTTGCGACGCTAAATCTATAGCCCCTAAAAATTTAAGAGCATTGAAATTTTTGAACCAGTGGCGTGAAGATATTATTAAGCTCATTATTGAGCTTTCACCCACAAGTTCTGAAACAAGGGAAATTATTGATATTCTCTGTGATCTGCATTTTTCTGGAAAGACATGGGAGCAGTGCTCCCATGATCAAAAGTCTTCCTCCCTGTGGATCGGTCATTTAAATAAATTAAAAGCTCCTCGGGCCTTGAGCGCGGACGAAGAATCTGCGCGATTACTTCAAAGCACCTCTTTTCCGCGGGGGGTGAAAGCCCAGTGGGAGCGTCAAGGGGATCAGGCTGGTGTGACAATAAGTATGAAAGTCTTCTCTCTAGAGGACTGGAAAAAACTCAAAACTAATTTAGACAAATTTCAAATTGATGAGTCACTATGGACTTAAAGAATTGGTTTACTGAACTTTATATTCATGAAGACGTGTGGAA
>JBBQPV010000329.1:0-3457 GCA_038216925.1 Bdellovibrionia bacterium | reverse complement strand
GGACGCATAACAAGACTTATCAACATAAGTGACAAGCAAATTGAGCGTTTATCTCGACTTGTTGACGACATGCTTGATGTGGGCCGAATAAAATCAGGAAAGCTGTCCATGCAACTTGAGCAGTTTGATTTAAAGGAACTTATCAAGGAGGTACTGGAAAGGCTTACCCCTCAAATGGAAGCCGCTAAGTGCAAAATCACCTGGCAAGTTCCTGATGAGATTGAGGGAAATTGGGATCGATTTAGAATTGAGCAAGTTTTATTAAACGTACTCACCAATGCCATCAAATACGGTGAAGGTAGTAATATTGAATTAGACGTTAAAATTGCCGGTGAAATGGCCGTCATGTCTGTAAAAGATCATGGCGGTGGCATTGCGCCAGAGAACGCAGAGAAAATTTTCCAGCGCTTCCAACAAATCGATACAAACAGCGTGATGAGCGGGTTAGGCCTAGGTCTTTATATTGTGAAACACATTGTAGACATGCACGGTGGCACGGTGCATGTTGAGAGTTCTATAGGTTCTGGATCAAATTTTATAATTAAACTTCCTCTTATTTCAAAACCTTTGGAAGCGCAGCCATAATAATCTTTTGTTCGTGTTTGGTCAGCGGCTTCAAAAAAACTTTTTCTGCCTTATTCCTTAAAATGACGCCCTTCTTAAAGAGCAGAACACCCTTATGGGTTATAACGATAGATTTCACCCTCCTGTCTTTTTTATTTCCCACCCTTTTAACTAAGTCGCGCTTTTCCAGTCCGTCGATAAATTTCACGACCGAGGCCTTGTCTATATTCATCTGGCCACCAATTTCAATTTGACTCAACGGTCCAGTGCGGTGAAGTAAACTCAACATGCCAAACTGAATGGTCACAATTCCATGCTGACTCAGAACCTCGTCTAGCATTCCTTTCATACGCATAGCGGCCTTGTATAAGGTATAACAGAACGGTGGCTTTGATGGACTGCTGGTAACTCTGCGCATGATAACTAGGTTGTACCAAAAACTGTTTGCATTGCAAACTAATCTTCGTTAAAACTTATAGGAGATGAATTATTTGTTGTTCGTAATTACAATAGTTTCGGTTGTCTCCTTTAACTGCCAAGTAGTTTTGGCTAAAGATCTTAGTTTGGCAACTGCCGTAGAAGAGGCCTTCGCCTCATCCCCGCGCATTCAAAAAGCCCATTCTTTTTATTCTGAAGCCTCGTGGAAAAGAGTTGAATCTTATTCTGGTTTTTTGCCTACTTTGAATGCGTCTGCAAATTATCTGACTAACAAAAAATATGTTTTTTTGGATATAGCATTGCCCCCATCCCCAAACACAATCAGCATCCCTCAAGTAGTTCCTACTTCAAGTCTTCTGATCACGGCCCAACTTCCAATTTTCGACGGCTTGGCTAATTTAGACCGGGTGGACGCAGCAAGATATTTTGAAAAATCTGCTGAGGCTGATTTGGACTGGACAAAATTTCAAGTTGAAACTGATATCACTCTGCAGTTTTACAAAGCATTAGGTGCGAAACTTCTAAAGGAAGTGGCAGAGCAAAACGTCACTGCCCTTGATGATCACTTGAAAGACGTCAATCTGTTTAAGAGGGCGGGCCTTTCCACTAAAGTGGATGTCCTCCGTGTGGATGTGCAGGTGAGTGAGGCAAAGTCCGAACTTTTAAATTCAATTGATAATATGGAAACCGCTAGGAATAGACTTGCAGAAATTTTAGGTCATGAGATTGAAACTAGAGAAATTAAAGGTCAGCTTCCGGTTTTGAGGCCAGAATTTATTAAAAATGTTAGTTTAGTTAGTTCCACTACCAGAAAAGATATTCAATCACTGACTGAAAAAGAGGAAGCTTTTGACTATCTTGAATCAGCATCTGGTAAGTACTGGGTACCTAAACTTTCAGTATTTGGCCAATATCAGTATTATAATAATAGAAGTGATAGTATTTCCAATTTCGACGAGTACCGAGACTCATACTTAGTAGGACTGTCACTCAGTTGGAATATCTTTGATGGTCTAGTTTCCTATTCGCGCTCAAAAGAAAGTGTGGAAGAGAAATACCAGGCGGATAAAAATAAACAAATGTCTTGGCTAAAAGCTAAGCAGGATTTTGAATACTGGAAGAGAAAATATGTCTACTTTTGCTCTGTGTACAGTTCCCGTCTCAATGAGGTGGAAAAAGCCTCTGAAAGTGTAAGATTAGCAAGAGAGGGACGTAAAGTGGGATCACAAACAAACACAGATCTCCTTGATACGGAAAGTGAATTGTTTAGATCAAAAGCTGGAGTCGTCAACGCACAGATTGGGGCGGTGGAAGCGATGATCAATTTGGAATTAGCCACGGGACAAAGAATTTATAGGTTTTATTAAAGACAGCGAGGTCTTGTTTGAAAAAGAAAATTTTAATTGGAGTCGGCCTCATATCGGCAGCCATTGCCGGCTATTTTATTTTTGACCACATGACATATGTGACAACAGACAATGCTCAGGTTGAGGCACATTCGGTGCTCTTAGCCGCAAAAGTAACCGGGTACATTTTAAAGGTAAATGTGACGGAGGGGCAAAAGGTGAAGAAGGGTGATCTGCTCGCCGAGATTGACGACAGAGACTATCAAAACACGCTCAGACAAATCAGTAGTGAATTGACTTCCATTGAGGCTCGAGAGAAAGACGCGCAGAAAAATTTTAGAAGATTAGTAGAGCTCTATAGGAAGGGAGCGGTTTCTCAGCAACAATTTGATACTTCTTCCACAGCATTTTCTGAAGTGAAAGCTAAATTTGATGCGGTTTCCGCTCAGGTTTCTCAGGCGCAGCTAAATTTAGAAAACACAAAGATCAAGGCTCCGTCCGATGGGTTTATAGCAAAAAAATCCATCGAGACGGGACAATTTACATCTCCAGGCATCCCCTTGATTGGATTTGTAGAGGCTAATGAGAGATGGGTCACTGCAAATTTTAAAGAAACTGAAATTGAAGACATTAAAATAGGAAACAAGGTCGATATCAGCGTAGATGCGGTAACTAAGAAAGACTATAAAGGCATTGTGGAAAGCATCAGTTCCGCAACTGGGGCGATGTTTGCCCTTCTTCCTCCCGATAACGCTACCGGAAATTTTACGAAAGTCGTGCAAAGAGTACCTGTAAAAATAAAATTTGAAAATATTGATGAATCCGATAGTGAACTATTAAAAGCCGGACTCTCCGCATCGGCAAAAGTCCATCGTCATTAATCGGGAGTAAAGTGAAACCAAAGTCAATTCTCATCATTGTTGTTGCCGTGATGGCTTCTTTACTGGAAATCATTGACACGTCCATTGTAAATGTGGCTTTGCCAACAATGATGGGAAATCTTGGTGCCACCCTAGAAGATATAAGCCTAGTCATAACTGGCTATGCAATCGCAAACGCCATCGTGCTTCCAGTTTCGGCGTGGCTCAGTGAAAGAATCGGGCGAAGAA
>JBBQPV010000328.1:0-3462 GCA_038216925.1 Bdellovibrionia bacterium | reverse complement strand
TGGCGCAGGCTATAATCGGCGGGACGTTGACAAAAAAAATCCTCAAACCTAATCAGATCTGTGCGACTAATCGATCGCAAACTAAACTAAGAAAATTTGCCAGTAAGTATAAAATAAAAGCCACAAAATCTAACGAAGTTCTGATGAATAATTCAGAAATAATTGTCTTAGGTACAAAACCTCAAGACCTCGTCGAAGTTCTCAAGCAAATCGCACCTCACACGAATAACAATCACATCATTATTTCTCTAGCCGCTGGAGTGGAAACATCCACCATCAAGAAATATCTTCCGAAGGCAAAATCCATTATAAGAGTTATGGCCAACACACCGGCAAAAATTCAAGAAGGTGTGTTTGGAATTTATTTTCTCAATACTTCCAGCCCTACAAAAGCAGCAGTTATAAAATTTTTCTCAAGCCTTGGAGTGGCCATTGAACTGAAGGATGAAAAACAAATTGGCGCAATCATAGGTGGGGCGGCATCGGGCGCAGGATTTGTTTTTGAGTTCATGAGAATATTTGAATCTTGGCTCATCAAACAGAAAATACCCAAAGGCAACGCGAGAAAAATTGCTGTGCAAACATTCCAAGGATCCGCCATGCTAGCCAATCAATCACCAATGATGACTCTAGATGAGCTGAGAAACGCCGTCACAAGTAAGAAAGGCACAACCTTAGCTGGACTAAAGTCCATGAAGCGCGCCGGTCTTGAGAAAATTTTCATCAAAGGCCTAAAAGCGGCATCGGACAGAGCGAAAGTCATCTCGAAAAGTTTGCGTCAACAGTCAAAATAGCCTTACAATAAAAATGAACTCGTTGAAACAGGAGGTTTTAATGAAAATTGCCCCAATAGATATTGCCCATAAAACTTTTTCCAGAAAACTGGGCGGACTTGACGCAAATGAAGTCACAGCATTTCTAAAAGATGTCGCTGAAGAAATGGAAGGGATTATCCGAGAGCGCAATCAGCTCAAAGAAACTATCCGTGAAAAAGAAATTCAGATGCTGGAATACAAAGATAGAGATAAGTCCCTTAAAGAAACAATCATGACGGCTCATAAAATGACTGAAAATCTGCGTAAAGATGCTGAGCGTGAAGCCGCTTTAATTATTAATGAAGCCAGTGCCCGTGGTGAATCCATTGTAAGGGACGCTCGAGATTCTCTGAAAAAGAATTACCAAGATATTACGGATTTAAAACGCCAGAAGGTTCAGTTTGAAGTGGCGTTAAAAAATCTTGTCACCGCCCATTTAGAATTAATGGACCGCAATAATGGTTATCTTCCCCATGTATCCTCTCCAAATGAAGCTGGGCAAGGTGGAAGTACTCCCAACATGCGTAATGGGCGTCCGCTGGCTGAAAGCTAGAATTTAAAAAATAATCCAATAACGTAGGCCATGGTGTCATAAGTGATTGTTCGCTTAGCCATGGTTTCTACCATTCTCGAACTATGGTGAGTGTAGCGTGCGCCAAGTTTAAGACCCCATTGATTTGTTAAATCGGCTTCAACGCCAGCTTCTGCGTACGGTGCAAAATCCAAAAAAGAATCTATGGTCTTAAAGTCACTTCCCAAACTGGTGACAGCAGCAGTTCTCAGGCTGCTATCATAAGAAAATTGAGTATAAAAAGCTTCTCCTCCACCCTCTACGTAGGGACGAAATAAAGAATCTTCGATGATCTTAACTTTTACACCTAAGGAGGCGCCGATGCCGTCATAGGTAAATCCCACCTGATTTGCGGTGTAAATGATTCCCGATTGAGAAAAGTAACTGTAGTTTGCCGTCCCGGTGGTGCGAAGATAGTCCACAGCAGCTGTGAGATAGAGGTGAAAAAATCCAAAACGCTTTTCTCCAAAAAGTGAAAAGTCAGAACCATTACTCATTTTTAATTCATTGGATGTTGGAGAAAGGGTATTGAATTGGATTGGACTATAAGAAAGTCCACCGTTCAGCGGAGCAATCTTACTTTGGCCGCTTGCTAAGGCGGAATGGGCTGCTGTCAGTAAAACAATCCCCAGCAGCAATCTTTTCATTTATTTTTTTCTCTTAGCTTCTTCGATTTTCTTTTTCAATCTAGCTTTCTTTTTTCTTCCAGAAACTTTTCTTTTCATTTTTGCAGAACGACGATTATCTCCACGACCCATTTAAATCTCCTTTAAAAGTTAATTTACGAACCTTAAAAAACAATTATTCTCCCTCGGTGTCAACTTGAAATTTATCATCGTCGCTGTCTTGAGCGCCATGACTAGTAGGGGGCTCAGTCCCTGGCCAATGGGTAAATCCTAGGCTTACAAAAAATCGAGTTCCATTGGGTACTCGCTGACCTAAAAATATTTGTTGGGCGCCACCGGAGAGGCTAAAAACTTTACTCATATTCCACAAAAGATAGCCCTTCACTGCAAAAAAACTTGGATTGAGCGCACTGTAAATAGTACTGCCGCCGTTGTAGAGGTTCTGGGTCAAAGTTCTCGCTGATGGCGTAGGTGTGTATTGATCGTTGCCCAAAGAAAGTTCCCCGAAAAGGTCTACGTGAATAACAAAGCTCCGGCCCAAATTAGTCGCCGTTTTTAAACCTAAAGGCACTTGGGTGGACAGTCCTTGGGACCGCCATATAATTCCGCCGTATAAAGCATTTTTGATAAAATAGACATGACTGGCAAGATTAACAATTCCTCCCAAGGCAAACGCACCATCGCCTAAAAATGCCGTTTTGTCGGACCCAGGAATGGTGGAAAGCGGAATTGTACCGAAAAAATCTGGGATAACTTTAAGGTCACCGCCGATAGCCTGAAAGTCACTGCCTAGGGTGAGTTCGCCGGGACCAATCGCGCTATAAATATAATTGGTCCATTGAGAGGTAACCTGTTTAAAATTTAAATCTCCATGGAAGCCCCATTCACTAGAAAAATCGTAGGTAGAGCTTAGATTTAATTTATTTTCCGTAATCATGCTTTTACTTGTGACAGAAACCACATTGCCGTTGTCATCAAAATTTGTATTGGTATTGAATGTGCTTAATTCCGCGGCCCCAGTGAATTTATGTTCTAGAAAACCGAAAGGGCTGGCCCAACTACTTAAGGGGGTGAAAAGCATTAAAATTAAAATATAATTCATAAAACAAGTCTTGAGCAGAAGGAGTCTTTTTTCAAGGAAAAGTCTTTTAATCATGATAGAGATTGTGAACATGAAGGTACCTAAGAAAAAACTCTCGCCCATGCTAGTGATTTTTATCACCGTATTCATTGACCTTTTGGGATTTGGAATAGTTCTGCCACTTAGTCCCTATTACACCGAGCATTTTGGTGGCACCGCCCTGTCCGTGGGCCTGTTGAGCGCTACTTATTCCACCATGCAATTTCTTTTTGCTCCAGTATGGGGTCGAATTTCTGATCGGGTAGGGAGAAGGCCAATCATTTTGATGTCCATGATGGGTGGGGCCATCAGTTTTTTTATGTTTTCTGC
>JBBQPV010000327.1:0-3466 GCA_038216925.1 Bdellovibrionia bacterium | reverse complement strand
CGTTTAATTGTGTAGCCAGCATCTTTAGCCTGCTGGATGGCAGATTTCATATCTTGGGTTGCATCATTGGCATCTACATTTTCAGATTTTATTAAGGCGGATTTGACCGAGGAAACCGTCTTTGGGCTCTTGTAAAGCCCTGCCAGTTTCTGAATTTTAACAATCTTAGCCGCCCCCACATAACCTGCTCCTAAGAAGCCCAATGTTTTACAAATCAATTCCGCAGATTTTCTAGGATTGTAACACTCTACTCGAACACGCCATTCCCGCATTTTTTCCGAAGCCAGAGTCATGAGACCAATCTCAGGGGTGAGAGTCTGGTGATGGTTGCGCATTTTTTTTAATTTATAGTATGTCGCCTCTTGGGCAATAGATCTTTTGAGATCGCCACAATCATATGAATTTAAAACTTTGTCTGCGGGGATGGGGACTTGTTCCTCTTTCGACACGTTAATATTATGAGAAAGATACAGAAGTTTCTTGTATTCAAGTTTGGAACTGCATTCCTTGTTAATAAGGGTGTCCGCAATAACATATTCTCCAATCCTCGCTATTAAATCTCCGGCTTCTCCAAAAGTGGCATCGAATAATCCATATGCGCATCCCAACATTTTATTGCCGGAGAGGAGAGGCGGAGCAAGCTCCACAAGCATTTCATCTTTGGTACAAGTTCTTTTGTAATCTTTTAAATCTTCACCCCCAGCAACAATTTCTTTGTAAATCTCCTGGCATTCTGGAGTGTCTACGATTTTCTGGCAATAGCTTGGCCCGACTTCCGAGAGGACCTTCATGACATCAGCCGTTTTGGGATTCACGGGAGAAGGATCAGGATTTAATTTGGAACAGTGCTCGCATTCATTGAAAAGCTTGTCTTCGGCAAAACACACCGATACAAAGCCCGCAGCCAAAAAAATACTCATGATAAATGTAAAAACCCGACAGAATTTCACACCTTAGTATCGGAGAAAAAATGATTAAACTGGTTACCACCTTGGTCTGGTTTATCCACAGCCAACTTGATTCTCAATACACCCGTTGGGATATAAAGTTCTTAGTTGGAAAGTGAAAATACTATTATAATTTAGTTGACGCCTTTTTACTGTCTCTAAAATAGTCTTTGCGCAAAAATTCAGTACAGAAATATTAAAAGTCGTTCACATCTGCACGTCCACTCTGTGACAAGGTTGCTAGAGCCTTTAATTTTAGATTCCCAAGCTGATTAGAGATGCCTTAATTCTTTCCTTTTAAAACCAGTGTTATAAATAATTTATTTTATTAGAGGAGGTAAATGATGAATTCCAAAATCGAAGAACTTCACGCCGAGGCAGTCACTATTGCCGCGAGATTTCACAAAGATGAATCAAGACTGATATCTATTTTTCAAGAAATGGATGGTCATTCTCAGTTCAAAAAACTTAACTGTTCTAGTCTTTTTGACTATGGCGTTAGGATATTGAAACTCTCAGAATCTAATACATATAATTTTATCACCTTAGCTCGGAAATCAAAAATCATCCCAGAACTTAAACAAGCTATTGATTTTGAAGAACTAAGTGTATCAAAGGCCCGTAAGATCACCTCTGTGATTACTACAGAAAACAAAGATCACTGGATTAATCTCGCTAAAACTTTACCTAAAGTTCAACTCGAAAAGGAAGTGGCAAAAGTCTCGCCGCAACAACTTGTACAAGAGAAGATTCAATATGTGTCAAGTGACCGGGTGAAATTAACTGTGGGTATTTCTGAGGAAGTTTTGGATCTGTTAAAACGTGTGCAAGATTTAGAATCTCAAAGAACGCGTCAGTCTGCAAACTATGAAGACACCATTAAAACTGCGCTTAAAGTTTATATTGAAAAACTTGACCCACTAAAAAAAGCAAAACGATGTCTTGCGAAACAAGAGGGTTCTTCTTCGAACAAACAAGTCCCGGGACAAGTTCCATTTGTAAGAACACCAATTCCACAGAACCTAAAACATGAAATTAATAGTCGAGACAAAGGCATATGCACCCATAAAGTTGAAGATGGAAAACGGTGCCAGAACTCCAGATGGACACAAATCCACCATATCATTCCGGTGAGTCGCGGTGGGACCAACGCACTTTCAAATCTAACAACCCTTTGTTCCAGCCACCACCGGCAAATGCATCAACATTGATTTCGAGCTTATAAAGCTTCAGTTTGTTCGGCGAAGAGTCAAAATAAATCTCGCGATATTTTCTTTAAAGACAACTGGATTGCGACAAACATTTCGAGTTGGCGCCATCCCCGCAAAGGCATTTATCCCATGGACCTGTTTGCAGCCCGCGCTCTAACTCGCTTTCCCTGAAACAAATCCTCATTAGGCATATGAGCCGAGTTGCGGACCAGGAACCACACAATTATCCAGACTTCTTTGACTTACCGTCTAAATTTCGCTAATTTCAGTCATGATGAAAGCCAAACGTTCTTTCGAATTTGCCTATCAATTAATCTTGGGTGCCGGTGATTTTGCCGCAGTCTATTTGGCATACATAATTGCCTATGTCATTTATGAAAAATTTGTTGGCCCCTCGCCACAACCGTGGAAAGAATTGCGCGTCTTGGCCCTTGTACCCTCCGCCTTATGTGTACTGTCATTTATCTTTGCCACCGTTTACCGATGCCAACCAGGCCCCATGGAACTAGACCGATTAAGAAGAATCTTATCCGCGTATTTCTGGAGCCAGATGTTTACTTTTTCCCTCACATTTTTTGCGAAGTCATACGGATATTCCCGTCTCATGGTGGGTGTGGCATTTCTGTTTGGTATTTTAAATATCCTTGTTGGGAGAGCCGTACTCACCACTCTCATGAGGCCGTTAAGATCCACTCTCACATTAAGGCGAACATTAATTTTAGGTGGTGGTAAAGTTGGAAAAACTCTGGCCAGAAACCTTGTTAATTCTCCGGGCCATGCAAAAATTATTGGATTCTTGGATGATCAATACCCCGAGCTTCAAACAATAGAACTTCGCATCGGAGAACGCACCCACAGTTTTCCGGTTTTAGGAACTCTGAATAATATTTCGGAAGTGGCGAAAGAAAATAAAGCCAATGAACTGATTGTGGCTATCACAAAAGCTGCCCACACTCTTCATCAAGACCTTTTTGAAAAATCAAAAGACCTGGGCATTCATTACTCCATTGTTCCCTCAGCAATTGATCTTATGCTCACCGGTGCGGAAGCTTATTCCATCGGGCACATTCCCCTTTTTAGAATTGGGGAACGCTCGGGATTTATTCTGTCTCCGCTCCTCAAGCGCGCCCTTGACGTCACAGGAGCGCTGGTCATTGGATTACTGGCGTTGCCCTTGTGGCTGATGGCCGTCGTAATGATCAAACTTGATTCCAAGGGCCCGGTACTTTTTGTTCATGAGCGTGTGGGGAAGAAGGGTGAAAAATTTAACCTTTTTAAATTCAGAAGTATGAGCATTGAAACCAATCC
>JBBQPV010000326.1:0-3467 GCA_038216925.1 Bdellovibrionia bacterium | reverse complement strand
AAACAAAAAATACTACCGGTCTATAGGGATTATATTTCTTTATTTCCTGCAAGAGTTTCTCGCCGTCCCACACCGGCATTTGTACATCCGTGATTACGGCATCTATTTCCTTAGTGGTAACTATCTTAAAGGCTTCTTGTCCGTTGGAGGCTTGATAAACCGTGTAACCTTTCGCAGATAAGTCATATGAAAGCATTTCTAATATATCGGGTTCATCGTCCACAATTAAGACTGTCCCTTTTGATTCAGAAGACACCACTTCTCCTAGTTCTGTGGGATGTATGCCACAGATTTACTTTCTTTTATGTGATTGAGAATAAATTCTAAAGTTGGTTCGCTTAAAAATTCAAATTCGATTCCAACTTCAGAAGACCTGGCCCACCGAACAATTCCGCCACCAGAGATACTTTGAGGGATAGCGTTTTTAAATACGATATTGAAACTAACGTTTATTCCTGGTGTTACAGCTAAATCTGGAACGTTTAAATACAGCCCCCCTCTTCCTACATTCAAGGACTTGTCTTTGAGAGCCGTGTTGAAATCAGAAAAAGTGATATTTATTTGTTTCTCGGCTTTAAAATCTTTTTGATGAGTCCATCGCTTTGTCATTGGCTCAAGAAGACGCTCGATTGTGGTCACTAATCCTCTCCGGTCAAAGGGTTTGACAAACATGCCCTGAATGCCTTTGTCATAAGCTGCCTGCGGGGTGATATCTGAAAATCCAGAGATGAACACCATGGCAACAGGATAGTTCCTTTTTCTTACTTCTGTGAGGAGCTGTACACCGTCAAATATCGGCATCCTAATGTCACTTACAAGTGCCTCGACTGTTTGGGATTCAAGAAGTTTGAGTGCCTCGGACCCATTGCCGGCCGAGAGAACGTTAAATCCTGCGGTTTCAAAATCAAATTCTAATATTTCTCTAAGTTCAATTTCATCATCAACAATCAGAACAGTTTTTGGCGTCATGCTTTACCTATCGGAGTTGGTTAAATTCAATGGAGGTTAAGAAAGGTATAGACCTGGACTAAACTGCATTTGAACCATGTAGATCTTTTTTCCGTCGATAAATATAGTGCGACGCCATGAAAAAGTTATGTTTGCCATCTTTGATTATTATTGTTTTGTGGTGTCCTGGGGCGCTGGCGCAAAATACATCACACGAGATTTCATACAAGGCCGAAAGCAATCATGAAAGGCTCCTTCCTAAACCACTTTTTGATTCAATTGTATTTGGAGTGGAGGCGGGGACAATTTGCGGGATTGCTGCTATCACCGGATTTCACCATAACTTCAGGCAAAATTTAGATTTTCACAACGTGAGTCGAGGCGCAAGTTACGGCTTATACGCAGGCATACTCCTTGGACTTTACATAACATACTGGGCTGACTTAGATGACGAAAAGGCTATTCAATCCACCGAAGCCAAAACGGATGAATCAAGTGCAATGACAAAGTTATATTATCAAAAGCATCAGCAGAGAAAAACAGGTCCGGAGATTCACCTTTCCCCACTTTTTTCTGAATCTAAAGTCACAGGTTTTGTTATGAACTGGACTGTTGTTCGCTTCTAAACTTAATTTGAACTAAATTGATATCTACTAAAACTGTTTAAATGGCGAACGGTGACTATGTCATCGAATATCTTATATCTCATTATTACTATGAGTACATTCTGGAGCGGGACTGCAGCCGCAGAATTGTCAAAAAAATCGGCGTATGAATTACTAAAAAAAAATAGTTTTAAATGGCGGCAGACGGTACAGCTGCCCCTTGAAGCCGGGGCGCTCAAAGCGCAGGCAAATGCAGCAACGGCTGGAACCCCTCATGTGTCCCTTATTAGTAGGGAATACGTTGCTCGCATTAATCAAATTGAATTTGGATTTCCGGATCCCGGACCACTGCACCTCTTGACTTTTGGAACAACAGCTTTTCAACTGACGATGAGTATTTTGGACGCATCCGCTAAAGCAAGGCTCGAAGCGGCAATTAATAATGAGAGACAATCCTTAGAAAATCAGAAACATTATCAGACTGAAATCACTTATGTCATGCTGCTCATGTACTTAAACGTGCAGCGGTTTAAGAAAAAGATGGAAAATATTCAAGTCAGTCTCAATCGTGATCAAGAGATTATGGAGATCGCAAATGTGCGTGTTCGTATGGGACATGGACTTCAAGTTGATATACTGAGAGCGAAAGGATTAATTGAAAAAGATAATTTGAGACGATTGGAATTGAGTTCATCTTATAGAAAGGCAAGGCAAGAGTTGTCCACCCTTTTGGGTTTGGCAAAAGTGGAAGATGATTTAGAACCCTTAGAAATTCACAGTCTTTTGACACCTCCGTCATCCGAAGAATTAATGAAAAGTATTAGTCATCGGTCTGACGTCAAGAGCGCGGTTCTTATGACCGAAGTTACAAGAAATTTATTTCTTCAGGCCGAAAAGGAAACGTCTCCCAAGTTGGGCTTGGCTGGGGAAATCGGAATTGTTGGATCCCACGCTTTGGGTGGTTCCGGTACTGCCGTTACTGGATCTGCGGGTATTCAACTTTCCGTACCTCTTTTTGACGGTGGATATTTTTCCGGAAAAACACAAGAAGCCTCGGCCAAAAATATGGAAGCTCAATATCAAGCTGGAGAAGTTGAGCTGGAAGCAAAATCTCAAGTAAGGCTTGCCTGTGATCAGTTGAATGATGCAAGAACCGCATTAGATGGAGCTAAAATCTACAATGAATTAGCGGGAGAGGAACTCCGTCTAGTTAAACAAAGATATTTTGCCGGTGCTGTTTCTGGAATTGAACTCTCTACCGCACAAGTAAATCTGACCACCGCTG
The DNA here is from genome assembly GCA_038216925.1 of Bdellovibrionia bacterium. Taxonomy (GTDB): domain Bacteria; phylum Bdellovibrionota; class Bdellovibrionia; order JABDDW01; family JABDDW01; genus JBBQPV01. The sequence continues at coordinate 629 of JBBQPV010000326.1, read as the reverse complement.
CCGATGCTGACGCTGATGCAAAGTTTGGATATGAGGCGGCAAAATTTGGCTATTTTAGAGCAACAGAAACGTTTGAAGATTATTTTAGGAAATAAGGATTTTACCGTGAATGAAGCTAAAGATTTATTAAAAGAGGCTCCGCCTATCACTTCAAACTCGACGGACGTGATAAAAAAAATTCTGTTAGGTGCTTTAGTTGCCTTGGCCGTAGTCATTGCCGCCATCCTTACATATTATTGGTTTGTATATTCAAGTACTCACATCAGTACAGATAACGCCTACATTGAATCGGATTTATTTCCCGTTAATTGTAGAATCATGGGCTATGTAAAAGAAATTTTGGTTTCTGAAAATGAATTGGTGAAAAGAGGACAAGTACTGGCTCTTCTGGACGATGCGGACTTTAATGTTGAACTTCGGTTTAAAAAAGGCAAATTAGATAAAACTATTGCAGACATGACAAGAGCGCGAAGTCTCATAAAGCATCGTGCCATTTCAAATTCAGACTTTGAAGCATTGCAGACTGCTCTCATTGCCAATCAGGCTGACTACGATGGAACAATGCTTAAAATAAAATACACTCAAATTACTGCTCCCTCAGATGGTATAGTTGCAAAAAAAGTCGTCCA
>JBBQPV010000325.1:0-3476 GCA_038216925.1 Bdellovibrionia bacterium | reverse complement strand
ATTTTGGAGGAATTTTACCACGTCACCTATCGTCAAGTCCATGTACCGCCTTTGAGAAGACGCTGAAATTGACTCCATCAAAGAATTAATACGAATTTCCATTTTAAACTTTCTTTCCAATTCATATACAAAATCGACAATATCAATAGATTCCATTCCTAAGTTTTCCACTAACTTATCAGTTGATTTTAAAGGCAGGCGGCGACCAAGTATAATGCCCACTACATCAGAAACATCATCAAATACCGGCATGTATTTTCCTTTGAGTTACAATTATTCTATTGTAGCATTTGCAACCATGCAAATTAAATTAGTCACCACCATTCTCTTGTTGGGAATCATTACTTTAGTTTTCTATAACGGTGCAATAGATCCTCGCTTCTGCGTTTGGACCGGTCAGAGCGGAGACGTGTGGGTAGTAAACGAATCCTTTCCAATTTCAACTCCACCCGCTCTGGTAAATAGCAAAATAGTAGAATCGATTCTTCCATCCTATATACTTCCTACGTTAGCTGAGTCCAATTGTCCCATCAGAGCGTTTGTGTTGAGGCTACTGCCCAACAGACTTTTAAACTCTATGTTTATTCAAAAATCTATAGAACGCATTCTAGATTTTCACAAAAATAAAAATCTCCACCTTTTGCTTACCGTTAAGGAAAAAGGGATTTTATATTTAAGCAATGTTAATAAGTTTCCATATCCTCATCATGTATTTAAAAAAATTAACTCTTTTCAGTTGCAGAAGCTCACCGAAGATAGAACTTTTATTATTAATGATGAAACGCTTTCTGAGTTTAAATTTGATGATAGAGTTTATAAAGTCATTCCCAACCAAGGGATCGACCATGAATCTTTTTATCAGTGGACTTTATTCAATACCGGGATTGGTAAAATCAAATGTGAGAGCACGAGAACAAAGTGCACAAGTTCATATGAACCTATAACAAAAAACTTTAAAGATTTATTTCGTTTGACCCCCTCCAATGAAGTGGCATCCAATTGCCTTTCACTGGTCATGGAAAACATAACAAAATTAAATTATGAAACTAGAGAAGCACCAGCTAATCCGTCTGCACTACTTCACTGCGCCGCCAGATCCAACCAGATACTTCAGTTGCTAATGGCGAGCTGGTCCTACGAGTGCCCTCCTCACAGAGACCTTTTTACAAACATTTCTAAAATGTATTTGAAAAGAAATCGCCTGACTCTTCTTCTAGCGGAAGAGGCCGCAGAGTGCGCTATCAAGCTTGGGACTAAGGAACTGGAAAATTTAATTAGGTTCAGGGAACTAAGCGACAGCAGATATGTGGTTCAAACCTACTTCAATGTAAAACCAAATACTCAGCAAACTCTCCAAATCTTATCAGCTCAATCAAAAGTCAATTTTCCTTTACCTTCATGGTGGGGGATAGACCCAATCGGAAGGTATCAAAAACACAATGAGTCCGTCAGAAAATTTAGTGTGATGTTAGAAGCTACGGACTTTGGATCCTTAAAGGACGAAATCTCAAATTTAGGGCGTTCAAGGGTAAGAGAATTTGTCAGAGAGTATAGGGCGCTCCATTCCCAAAACTTTGAGCCGTTTTTAAAAGCTCTCTATTTTTACCGGATGACCCACAGTATTTTGAGCCATTCAGATTTGGACCGAATTATAGAAACCTTAAACCTGGATTCACGGCTGATTGGATTTAGTTATAATGCGAAACGAAATCATATTTTGAATAGCCTAAACTAATGATATTTTGTATATGAGAGCATGACCAAAATAAGGCCCTTAGCTATTGTTACTGGTGGAACTTCAGGAATTGGACTGGCCATCGCAAAGAAACTTGCCTCCGCATATGACCTTGCAGTCATTTATCGCAGTGACCACACAAAAGCCCAAAAAGCCCAAAACGATATTGAAAAAGTAAATTTGGACTGTAAGGTGATCACGTTTCAATGTGACATCAGAAGTTTAGCGGAGTTACAAAGCACCTATAAACTCATAGCTGACAAATTTAAAACCATTCCGTATGCGCTAGTCAATTGTGCGGGCATTGCAAGTTGCAATCTCATTGCCATGGAAACAACTCCTAATATTGAGAATATTGTCCAAACTAATTTTTTGGGAACAATTTATATGACTAAGCTATGCCTTCATGACATGTACTCCGAGAGACGAGGAAAAATTATAAATATTTCCTCCATCGCAAGTGAAGGCGGATATGTCGGGATGTCAGTCTATGGTGCAACCAAAGCTGCCGTGGAATCGTTTTCCAAAACTATTGCCTCTGAAGTCGGACATCGCAATATTCAAATAAATTGCATCAAGCCGGCGCTGGTGGCTACCAGCATGACATCGGCAATTGAAAACGGTGCTGAAAAAAGTCGGGTCAATTTGCCTTTGGGAAAATTTATCGATGCTGAGGCCATTGCAGAAATGGCGTTTTATCTCATCGATAACTCTCATGGGTCTGTCATCAACGGCAGCGTTATAACAATTGATGGTGGCTCATCCCAATACAAAACTCAGATTAAGCTTTCTGATTTCAGTAGAGAACCCTCGTGAGTCCGCTTGTGTCGGAATTCTCTGATGACCAGATGGCCTTAGTTAAGGAAGTTTTGAAACTTCAACACTTAGAGTTATCTCTATTTAAGGGAATTTTTACTTTGAATAGTTCAGACTCCCTAGAATTTAAAAAACTCTCTCAACCTCTCAGCGGTATTGTCCAGTCTAAGTCTCACACCTCCACTATGGCCGGCGTTATCCGCAGTAAAGACGTTCAGTGTGGCGTTGGTTTTGACATAGAAAAAACGGAAAGAGTGACTGCAGAAATTGCAAAAAGAATATGTGGTGGCACGGCGGAATTTTCCCAAGCTCCTTCATATGCGTCACTCTGGTGTGCTAAAGAAGCAGCTTACAAATCCCTCCTTCACCATGGACAGCCGCCCACACTTATGGAAATCACAGTAGGCGCATGGGAGAATCACAAAGGATTTGAAACATTTCGATTTCTAAAAGATAGCGCACATTCAATTAATGAAAATTCGGGAATTGTTTTTCAAAAAACTGAATTCACTTATTCTTTTTTTGCAATACGGTTTAAATGATGAAAAACACTTCCTATTTTAAAAACGGGACTATTTTGACACCCGCGCATATCTTCCTTCCATTACCTATACCGACGGAAAACTATAAAGAGACACAACTGGGTGTGCTTGATGATTCCAAAATGGAGAGTGGTTCAATATTGAATCCAAAACTTTTGAGAATCTATAGCCGAAGAGTGCTGTGGATGTTTGAGGCTATAGAATTTTTGAAAGTAAAAGAACATTTAAAGGATATCAACCCATACCGAGTTGGCATCTACGTTGCGGGCCAAAAAAGTGTTGTGCCGTGGGAACTTCTTTCTGCAAGAAAAATGCAGGGGCTCAGTTACGTCAATGCGGCAAGGTTAAATTATCCTCCTAAATATAATTTGAAACAACATATT
>JBBQPV010000324.1:0-3484 GCA_038216925.1 Bdellovibrionia bacterium | reverse complement strand
GAAGTCATAACCCCGCCCCGCCATGTGTCCTTCCAACTTAGTTTTACATCGGGGAGGATTTTAAAAATTAAAGTAAATAATCCAGCAATTACGGCAATGGACACTGAAAAATTCAGAACTTGCCACAGAAAACCTGCAGATTTCTCACCACCCTCAAAAAATTTTGTAAATGCCGAGATAACCGCACTGATCAAAAGTGAAACGATAAGTAAAAATCCCACGCCCACTACCATGGATAAGGATAAAAACCTGTCTTTTATAAATGCTTTAATTCCCGAATGTTTTTTTCCATCGATCTTCCAAATTATGTTTAATGAATCTTGTAATTCTCCAAACACTCCCGAGGCTCCAAAAAGAATTGTCACTAACCCAATTATGGTCGCAAGTATTCCGTGCGCCTTTTGGCCGGCAGCTAAAATCATCTGTTGTACTGTTTCAGCGCTCTGCTGTCCAATGAGTCCCGTGAGTTCTGTTACCACATGGCCTCTTGCCGCATCTCCTTTGAAAACAAGCCCGGCAATTCCAATGGCAATAAGGAGGACCGGCGCCATAGAAAAAACCGTGTAGTAAGCTAAGGCCGCAGCCATTTTGGGGCCCTTGTCTTCCATCCAATTATTGAAAGTTTGAACTGCTAAAGATCTTAGTTTCATCATAACAAACCTACTTTTTCTTGACCTAAACCGTGGCCGTAAGCAATATGGTATATACATAAATTATTGTATTAACAAATAGGGATTTTAACGATTTATGCAGATTGCTTCCGGTGCGGGAAATCCCGGCCACTACGATAAAAAATATTTTGAATGGCAAAGAGATTTGGGGGCCTTTAACGCCCTAGCTAATCAGATTAAGTTTTTAGAATTCACGTCAGCTGAGTTTAAAGTTTTAGATTTTGGTTGTGGCGGTGGGTTTATGCTTAAAAGTTTACCTGGTAAAGAAAAGCTAGGAATTGAGATCAATGCTAGTGCAAGAGATCATGCGAGACAGAATGGCCTTACAGTTCTCGCCAATATTGAGGAAGTTCAGGATGATTGGGCGGACCTTCTTATTTCTGATCATGCCCTGGAGCATACACCTGATCCACTAGAACAGTTAAAAAAGCTTTTGGGAAAATTAAAATCAGGTGGCAAGGCCGTATTTGTTGTCCCCGCCGAAAATATCGACATGCCCTTTGATAAAGGTGACATAAACCAACACTTATACAGTTGGGGGCCGCAAAGTCTGGGAAATCTTTTTAAATTGGCTGGATTTACTGTTGAGTCTTCTAAGCCCTTTTTTCATAAACACTTTCCCTATTGCCACCATGTGAGGCGACTTGGCGGGAAATCACTTTTTAACGGACTTTGTTACCTTAACGGCCGGCTAAACTGGCATCGGAGTAATGAAGTAAGAATTGTCGCCAGTAGGTAAACCGAAATGGAAGGCCCATCACTTCTCATTTTAAAAGAAGAACTCCAACCCTATATAGGGAAAAAAATAATAAAAGTCTCAGGTAATACTAGACAGCCAAAAACATCTCTCAAAGGTACGGTTTTAAGTTCTGTAGACACGTGGGCAAAAGTTCTTTTTATGACATTTGTAGCACCTAAGAAGAGTTCCAAGCCGGTCATAACTAAAACTCACTTTCTTATGTTCGGAAGCTATAGAATTAATGACCCCAAGGAAAATCGCCAGCCACGTTTGGAACTAAAATTAAAAAATGGAATTCTATATTTTTATACTTGTTCCATAAAGTTTGGCGCAGATGAGTACCTCAAATCCGTAGACAGAAAAGTTGACGTGATGTCTGAACACTGGGATCTGGATCACGTTTTACATCTCATGAAGAAAAAATCCCGGTCTTATCTATGTGATCTATTGCTGGATCAAACTATTTTTGCCGGATCAGGTAATATTGTCAAAAACGAAGTTTTATTCAATATTAGAAGAAACCCTAAGATCTTCCTTTCACAAATACCAAAAAAAGACTGGCCCAAAGTGGCCCTAGCTGTCCGCGATTATTGCTGGAACTTCTATGATTGGAAGAAAAAATATGAATTAAGAAAACATTGGCAGATTTATCGCAATCACGTTTGTCCTTTGTGTAAATCCAAGCTTGTCAAAGAAAGCACGGGCCGATTAGCAAGGAAAAGTTTTTACTGCCCCAAGTGCCAAAAATTGAAACCTAAAAGTACAAAATTGAAAGTATTTGAAGTTCTTCCCATGAAAAACCCCAAAGGTCGGGACCCCCGTATAGATCATTAATGACCTATGGAAAAAGTATGTGGTCAAAGTTTTACGTTGATAATAACACCATGCTTCATAATAATGCCTCTCGGAGGGATAATATGATTAAATTATCGGTGATTTGCGGTGTTTTTGTTTTTATCACAGGACTTCTTGCGGTGGCAGGGGAAGTAAAGTCTCAGCCTAAGAATCTTCAGGAAGTCATAGAATTTACAAAGGTAAATCAGTGGCCCACGAAAGCTGCTAACCAATTGATCTTCCAATACGCGTATGAAACTGAACCACATGTGAAAGATATCATGGAATGCGTTGAGAAAGATTTTGGAAGACGAAATTTTGATTGCTTTAAATCGGAATTTTACAACATGGTCAAAATATATAAAGTACCTGATGAAGAATCCCTCAACTTTCGTCAAGCTTGTTATTCATATCAAATGTCTATTGATCAAACGGAATTAGCCGAGCGATGTCTGAGCGAGCTCTCTTTAACTGAGCAAAAGTGAAGCTCCTTTTTTTAATTTCCTTGGTTATTTTTCAATCTAACCAAGTCAAAGCCATTCCTGCTATACAGGCTGATATTCCAGTGTTTACATCTTTATCAGAAACCTTGGACTGGTTCACTCTGCAAGAGTATGCCATGCAGTCCTCAGACAAGCGGGGCTTATTTCTCAAGGTTTATCATGAAGTCACAAAAGAGATGCCTCTCATGTTTGCCCAGAAACAATTTAATAACCCAGAGTGGGTTTCACATTTGATGCTGGAATACTTAAGTGTGTACAGGAATGCACTAGAGTGCGGGACATCACATTCGTGTCAAGTTTCCCCTAGCTGGCAGAAATCATTTCTTGAAAATAGACGGCACAGATATCATCCTTCAATTCAGCTTCTCCTTTCCATAAGTGCCCATGTGAATCGCGATCTTCCGGTTGCACTAGCGCACATAGGTACGAATTTTAAAGACGAATCCAAGCATCAGGATTTTCAAAAAATTTCTGAGATTTTTTCTAGAAGGATGCCTAAACTATTAGAAATATTGCAAAGCTACCAGCCCTGCAAATTATCGTCTGTAGATAGAAAATTTATCAATCAAATGATCACTTGGGCCATGAAACGTACCCGGGAAAAGAGTTGGGCTCTTGGAGAAAAGTTGTCCCAAGCGGAAAGCTCAATTGAAGAAAAAATGATTCTTGACCAAATAGAGTATCATACTCGCCTTCAAAATCTAGATATTGTGATTTTAAGTCCACTGCCGGAAAAA
>JBBQPV010000323.1:0-3485 GCA_038216925.1 Bdellovibrionia bacterium | reverse complement strand
CTTCAAAAACAGTTTGGTCTTCTAAAACTAGATAACCATTCAATTAAGAATTCCTCTTTCTAAATTAAACACTTCTTCTCCGCCAACGTAAGTGGCGATAACTTTTCCGGTGACTTTTTTCTGATTAAACGGCGTATATTTTGATTTAGAAAAAAATCTGTCACTGTCAATAGTCCAAGACAGACCAATGTCAAACACTGCAAAATCAGCCCACATTCCTATTTTGATTTGGCCACGATCTTTAAATTTAAATATTTTTGAAGGTGCTGCGGTTAAACTTTCAACCACTCTTTCTAATGACAATTCTTTTTTGTTCACAAGTTCCATGCAAATGGCAAATACTGTCTCAAAACTTGAGGCTCCGCACTGGGCATTCTCAAATTCTACGTCTTTATCTTCCTCGCTGTGAGGTGTGTGGTCGCTGACAATGCAATCAATAACTCCAGACCTCAGCGCATCCACTAATGCTTTTCTATCTTGCTCAGTTCTGAGCGGTGGAGAGAGTTTAAAGGAAGTATTGTAAGAGCGTAGCTCCTCGTCAGTGAGGAGAAGCTGATGGGCGGCTACTTCTGCGGTGACCTTCAGACCTCTTGCTTTAGCGTGTGCTAAAATTTCAACACTGCCCTTTGAAGAAAGATGGGCCAGATGAAGTCTTGCGTCAGTATGGGCCCCAAGACTGATGTCTCTTGAAACAATAACATCCTCTGCAGCATGAGGAATACCTCGAAGTCCAATTTGAGAACTGACCAACCCCTCATTCATGACGCCTTTACCTACTAAATTTACGTCTTCACAATGTTCAACAAGAGGGATGTCATAGGTTTTTAAATATTCCATCGTTTTTCTGAGTAGGTATGCATTCATGACAGATTGTTTTCCATCACTGAGTGCCACACAACCGGCTTTGACCATACTGTCAATATCCGCCATGGCCGTTCCCTGAAGTTTTTGGCTGATGGCGCCGATGGGATGCACACGAATCACAGACTGAGTTCGGATTTTTTCCATGATGTACTGACTCACAAAACCCGAATCATTGACTGGCTGAGTTTGAGGCATCACGCAAACGGTAGTAAATCCCCCAGCTGCTGCGGCCCGACTTCCTGATTTAATATTTTCTTTTTGTTCAGAGCCGGGCTCTCCCAGTTGACAGTGAAGATCTACAAAACCTGGACAGAGATGTTTACCCTGAAGGTCATAAATTTTTCCACTGTCCCCATTTTTCCCCTTAAGAATATCGGCAATTTTTCCATTTTCTATAATTACAGATCCTTTTTCACCCAACCCTGATCCTGGATCAAAAAGAAATGCATTTTTTATTGTCACAGTTGCACTCACCGCTTTACTCCCATCACTTCTGACAACAACACAGCTCTAATAAGTAACCCGTTATGAACTTGCTCCATTACTTTGGATCTCGGATCTCTTAGAACACTTGAAACAACTTCAACTCCTCTATTCACCGGACCAGGATGAAGAATGATCGCCTCTTTTTTAACTGATTTTAGTCTTTCTGCAGTTAAACCATAGAGTGTTGAGTACTCTTTTAAGGACGGGACCTGAAAAGATGACTGTCTTTCCATTTGCATCCTTAGGGCCATGACTACATCTGCATTTTTGATTGCATCGTCTAAATTATAATCTACTTTTACTCCCAACTCTGATGCCAAAGGCGGGATAAGAGTTGGAGGACCACAAACTTTAATTTCCGCTCCCAGCATTTGCAGAAGTTTAATATTACTTCTTGCCACCCTGCTATGAGCAATATCTCCGATAATTAAAACTTGCAGACCTTTGAACTCACCAAATTTTTCCCAAATGGTAAAAGCGTCTAGAAACCCCTGAGTGGGATGGGCATGAAAACCATCCCCTGCATTGATGATGGGGATTTTCACAAGCTTTGAAATTTGCAGCGGGATGCCACTTCCACCGTGGCGAATGACCATGGCGTCAGGCTTCATGGCTTCAATATTCTGGGCAGTGTCAAAGACAGTTTCACCCTTGGTGACACTGCTTTCCGAAACACTAAGATTCAATACTCTCAATCCAAGTTTAAATGCAGCCATTTCAAAACTAGATCTGGTTCTGGTGGACGGCTCAAAAAACATCAGAGCGACACTTTTAGAAAGATTTTCTAATTGAGGCGATGACGGAGGCGATGCTTTTAATTTTTTTGTTTGGTCAAAGAGAAAAAAAACTTCTTGGCTAGAAAGATCGGAAACATCCAAGATAGAGCGCCCAAGAAGACTCATGGTTTCCAAGGTATTGAAAACAAAAATACTTGTCAATAAATGGCTACTTTACTAGCGAGAAAAACCGCTCCCACCGCACAGAGGCCAGCCCCGTGCTTTCCGTCCGCTTGTCCCAGTCCAGGGATAACCAAATCATGAATGCCCTGCCCTCGATGTTTTCTAAGGATAACATTCCCCAAGACCGGCTATCTTCTGATGTGTCCCTGTTGTCACCAAGAACAAAAAGCTTTCCCTCTGGCACCACCTGGGGTCCAAAACTCTCATCGTCTTGCCCCCTTCTATACATCACATAGTGCTCGTGTCCCTCACTACTTTCCGTGAAGGCTTGATAGTAATCCTTCAACACGGTCAAACCCAACGACTCAGCTGTAACAGGAAGGTATTGAGCCGATTTTCCGTTTATGTAAATCACCCTTTTCCTGATTTCCACTCTATCACCAGGTATGGCCATCACTCTTTTGACCAGGGAAACTCTTGGCTCCTCAGGTGATTTGAATACGATCACATCCCCATGATTTGGAATTTTTGGCTTTATTAAGTTCACATTTAAAAATGGAATTCTGACAGCGTAAGGAATTTTCCAACTAAAAATGCAATCGCCTATTTTTAAAGTGGGGACCATGCTTCCCGTCGGAATTTTATAGGCGGCCACAACAAAATTTCGCAAAATGAGCGCAATGAGTACGGCAATCAGCGCGCTTTCTATATATTCTTTAACAAGAATGCGTTGACTGGATCTCATTACTGAACGTTATGGAAAAATCTGTTCCATCGAATTGTTAAAGGATTACAAACAATGCTCAGCGGCCCGGGCAAAGTTTCATCACAGCTCAGCCAAACAAACATGGCTCTGCCTAAAATATAATCCATGGGAACGTAGCCCCAGTAGCGGCTGTCATTGGAGTTGTCTCGATTGTCCCCCATGACAAATAATGAATCCGGGGGAATTTCATGATTTTCAATGGTGGCATGCACACTATCTTTTTTAATGAGAATGTCATGATTATGGGTAGAAAGATTTTCTCTAAAGACCTCATAGTTTTCTCGCCCACCAGTTAATTCAGAATCTTTTAACATGGCCAGAACCCGTACTTTTTCTGCCTCACTTTGAGTGGGCATCTTCTCCCCATTGATACTGAGCTGCTGCCCGTCCCACGTAATTTTATCACCCGGCACACCAATGACTCTTTTAATAAAAAAAGTTTGAGGATCTTCTGGGTAGCGAAATACAAT
>JBBQPV010000322.1:0-3495 GCA_038216925.1 Bdellovibrionia bacterium | reverse complement strand
TTAAAGTTGGCGGAAACATTGGGAAGAATTTTTCTACTCCAATTGAAAGGGCCGCAGAGGATTACAGAAAAGCGGCCATGATGCTCTACCCCCATGTGGATTATCTTGTGATCAACGTGAGTTCTCCCAATACCCCTCGACTGCGCGAAATGCAGAATGAAAGTTTTCTGGACGCCATTGTGAAAAGCGTAAGGATGGAAACCCGAGACACTCCTTTGTTTATCAAAGTAGCTCCGGACCAATGGGATCAATATTTAAACGGAGTGCTAAATGTTGTAGCTAAAAATCAACTACAGGGAGTGATATGCGGCAACACGCTTTCAAATCACGCATCCAGTAGGGATTTAAATGAATATGATATTATTAAATTGCCCCAAGGAGGCCTAAGTGGGGGGCCAGCCTTTTCCAGTAATCTTCCTCTTGCAGAAGCATACACTGGCGATCCCAGATCTTCTTTTGTGATTGGAGTTGGAGGCATCACCACTGTAGACCGAGGCATGGAGTATTTAAAACGTGGAGTAAATCTCATTCAAATATACACAGGTTTTATTTACAACGGGGCTGGTTTCATTAAGGATATTTTATTTAAAATAGGAGAACTGAAATGAATAATGTAATGAGTGTCCTTATTTTTATAGTAGCTTTACTATCTGTTCCCGTTCAAGCGCTGGAAGGACCCTGTGCAACTGATGCAGCCTCTAAATGTTCCGGAATGGAATGGGGTAAGGGGCTAGGAATGTGTCTCCAAAGTAAAAAGGATTTGGCTCCTGGATGCAGAGTTCAAGTGGATGAAATGAAAACTGAGATGAAAGACAAATTTAATAAGGCGAAGGACGCGTGTAAAGAAGACGCCGATAAATTTTGTGGAAAAATTGAAAAGAAGCAGGGTTATTTTAAAGAATTAAAAAAATGCATGGATTCCCACGGAACAGAATTGTCTGAGAAGTGCAGTAAATTCAGAAATAAAAAAGAAAGTCGTTAAAAATTGTGGCCCAGCTTTCACAAGTAGCAAAAAACTTCCAAAGCATTTTTAGATCCCATGGGATCACGCTCCCGCTCACAGATTTAATGCTGGAGCAGTTTGCGATGTTTTATAAATTCCTCATGGATTACAACAAAACATATAATCTCACGAGACTCACAACATTTAATGATGTAGCGGTAAAGCATTTTGTGGACTGCATCTACGTTGTTCAACTTACAGAGCTTCCGGAAAGACTAATGGATATGGGCACTGGGCCCGGCTTTCCTGGAATTCCACTTAAAATAGTTTCTCCTCAAACCCGCATTTTCTTAGCTGAAGGTGTTCAGAAGAAAGTTGAATTTTTGAAATTGGCTAGAGAACATTTAAATTTAAAAAATCTCGACATCATTGGACGCAATGTGGAACCCAAGATGGCTTATCCAGTTGGGGGCGTCATTACTCGGGCCGTTGAATTGTCTGCTGCTACTTTAACTAATGCTCAGAATTGCCTCTCTACTGGGGGAAAAGTTATTTTGATGAAAACGCCGGATATTGATCAAGAAATCAAAGAAGCTGAAGAAAAAATGGGGCATTTATTTAAAGTGGTAAAAAACTATGACTACAAATTGGGACCAACCTCACATCAAAGAAAACTTTTAATTTTTGAGAAAATTAAACCCGCTGTTTAGACCATTCATAAAGGGCTATTGCCGTTGCCGCCGCCGCATTCAGGGATTCAGCATTTTTGGAAATATTAATATGAACACGATGACTAGGAAGAAAACTTTGTTCTAATCCAGGTCCCTCAGTACCAGGTACTAAGATAAAATCTTTTGGAAATTTAAATTCAGCCAAGTTTTTCCCATCCATGTCTAAGGCCACTGTTGTGAAGGATTTTAATGAAATGTTTAACTCCCCACTGGATTTAAAATATTTCAGATCTAAAACGCAACCACTTGCAGCCCTTAAACTTAAAGGATGAAATGGATGGGCGGCTCCATCACCCAATATAATATTACTTACGTTAAATGCGGCGGCTGATCTGAGAACGGCACCTATATTTCTAGGATCTTGAAGAGTAAGATAGACAGAGCAACCTTTTAAAAGAATTTTTGAATCTAATATCTTAAAATCAGGAACTTTCACCACAAGAAGTGGCTGGCCCGTGCCGGATACGTCCATTATTTTAAAAAGTTTTTCATCTAGGGAAAACTGTTCTGGATGATCAATATCAGTGGACATGTTTTCTGGCACTAAAACTGCTATTACTTCCTTAGAATGCCTTTTTAACGTGTCTTCTGTGGCTTTTTTACCGGCCAAAATGGCCATGTGGTGCGTTTGGACACCTTTGGAGTCAAGACATTGGCTCCAAAGCTTAAACTCTTCATTTTGACGACTGGTGATTTTTTGCATGTTTAAATGGTTTTTTATTTTTTCCTTACTTTCTTTTATCTCTATTGGTGCCTTTGCGCAAATAAAACCAACGGTGGCAGTTTTATACACAAAATCTGGCGGTGAAAATGAAGAATTTGAGAATCTGCTGGAGATTAGTCGATTTGCCTTTGAACAATACAATGCTATTCACAGAAAGAATTTTATCTTTAATGCCATTGAAATTGATGACAAAGATGACCCAGATTTTGCTGAAAAACAATTGGCTGTTTTAGTGCAGTCAACAAAACCCATCGCCATCATTGGTCCACTGTTTTCAAACGTGGCCCTTTCCCTTAAAGATTTTGCCGACAAAAATAAAATTCCAATGATTTCAGTGTTTGCTACCCACAATGACCTGACTAAAAATTCGCAATATGTTCTTAGAATTTGCGCTTCAAATAATAGTCTAATAAAAATCATGGCGGATTATCTTTTACCCCAGATTCAAAAAAATAAGCTTAACGTGACAGTTTTTAAAGATCTGTCTGATTTTTACTCCACTGATTTGGTGGATGCTTTTAAGAAATCGCTTATGAAATCGGGGGCGAATATTAATGAAGTGATGTTCAAAGGATTGCCTGGCGTGGAGAGGCTAAAGGACATTAATTCTAAAGTTTGGAATCCCTCTAACCATGATCTACTGTTTCTAGGAACCCAAGACCTGGTTTCTAGTAAAATATTGTCTGCCATGGAGTCAGACCCCTACCTCTTAGCAACAATAGATCCAGTAAATTTCATGAATATTATGAAAAAGGTAAAAAAAGATAAAACCCACATCCGTCTTATTTCCACCGCTCAATGGCTGCCCGGAAAATCCATCTTCAGTAAAAATATCGAAGAACTTTTTAAAAAGAAATTCAAAAGAGAAATGAAAACCACTTCGGCCCTCACTTTTGACGCTGCCTATGGTTTGGCTGCTGCATTTGATCGATCACGAGCCAAAAACATACCTTTAATTGAAGCTTTGAAAGATGGGACAAAGGTCGAGGGCGTCACGGGCAATATCGCTCTCGGACTTGACGGTGAACGAGTTAAAACCACCTCCTTTATAAAAGAAGATCTGATTCAATAAATCCCCTTAAAAGACGATAAGAAAG
>JBBQPV010000321.1:0-3500 GCA_038216925.1 Bdellovibrionia bacterium | reverse complement strand
GCTGGCATGTCATTGAATCCGCTGCCCCGCTATTGAATGCTAGTTTTTATGCCGAGTGGTTTGAATTTGAGGGAAAAATTTTAAATGGTAAAAAGCAAATGGCTCCACGTTGGAAAAGCTGCGTTGGTGCCGTGAGTGGTGGAATGGGAGAAGCTTTAGGTCAAGCCTATGTCGAAAATAATTTCAGCGCCCACGCAAAAGAAAGAGTTCTTGCTCTCATTGATAATTTGCAAGGGGCCTTTCAAAAAGATCTTACCACGTTGGAATGGCTTGATGATTCTACTCGGGTAGCGGCCCTTGAAAAGCTCAGCCTTTTTACAAGAAAAATCGGTTATCCTGATACTTGGAAAAACTATGACGCTCTTACAGTTTCCAAAGATTCATATTTGCAAAATACAATCAACGCTAGAATGCTTGAAGCCAAAAGATCTTTAGGGAAAATTGGTGGGAAAGTGGACCCCATGGAGTGGTACATGACTCCCCAAACTGTCAATGCATACTACGATCCCAACGTGAATCAAATTAATTTCCCCGCGGGAATTCTTCAAGCTCCGTTTTTCTCAGACATTGCCAGTGATGCCTCTAATTACGGAGCAATCGGCATGGTGATTGGTCATGAGATGACCCATGGATTTGATACAACGGGAAGCCAGTTTGATGGACACGGGATGATGAAAGATTGGTGGAGTCCTAAAGTGAAAGCTCTGTTTGAAGAAAAAGCCAGTTGCCTAGAAAAACAGTACGATGCCTTTGAAGCTTTGCCTGGGGTTAACGTCAACGGCAAATTAACCATTACAGAAAACATTGCCGATCAAGGCGGACTCAAACTTGCCTATGCCGCGTATAAATTGGCGGCAGCGTCCCAGCATGCGGAACCATTGATTGCCGGACTTAATGGTGATCAACAATTTTTTGTGGCGATGTCTCAGCTTTGGTGTGAAAAACAAACCGATGAGTCTTTAAAAAACCAAGTACGAGGGGACCCTCATTCTCCAGCAAAATTTAGAGTACTGGGAACGGTGGTTAATAATCCTGACTTTGCCAAGGCATTTAGTTGTGCACCAGGCACACCCATGGCTCCCGTTAATCGCTGCAGTATTTGGTAACAGGTACCGGGTTACTTTCCCGGGAATTATCTCGGGAAAGTAACCCGGTACCTTTGATAGACTTACCTTGCGCATGGCAAAAACCGCTGAGCTCTGTGTGTGCGGTACTCCACCCCTGAACTGCTAAGAGTTGTGAATCCACTAATCTTGTCAAATCCAGCGCCAAATCATTAGCACTGGCGCGCCCTTGCTTTGCCCGCTGTTGATTTGAAGCGTAAATGCGCTGGGAAATATCCAGCGTTTTCTCACGGGCTTGGGCTGTGGTTAAAGCAATGGAAAGTTTTTTCTTTGCCGCGCGCCACTGGGCCTCGGCGTCTATTTTTAATTGACGATAGCTATAGTCTCTAGCGAGAAAATTTTGATACTGAATTTTATAAGACGCAAAATCCTGAAAACTATCAAAAAGCGGCACGGTTAGGCCAATAGTTGTGGCGCTAGAATAGTTAGAACCTCCCACGTATTGAGAAAAGGACGGTGAGTAACTAAGGTTTAATGCAGGAAAAATAGATCTATGTTCTGCGGTCATCCTTTCTTCCTCGGCCGCTAAAAAACTTTTTGCAGATTTAATATCCGGTCTTGAATCCAAATTTACAGTTACTTCATTAATAAAGTTTTCATTTAAATGAATGAGACTTTCCTTCCACGGCCAAACTGCGTCTATTTTTCCGTCTCCCAAAAGTCTCTCTAGGTTTTGTTCCGCAACGGCCAGTCGAGATTGGGAATCATATACACGAGCATCGGCATTGGCTAAATCGATAGCCACTTTATCCACTTCTTGTTGAGGGAGGAGCCCGCGGGCAAATCGTAAATGTGCAATATCTAAATAAGTTTTAAAGGCATCTCGATTTTGCTTTAATATCTCCATTGATATCTGTTTTTCAACTAGTGTTGAAAGTACCTCAATGGCCTCTTGCTCTGCGGATAGTTCAATATTATTTAAATTATGCTTTTGTCCCCAGTAGTCATCACCGGCAGCCTTAATGTTAAAATAATCCATGCCCCATTTGAATAAATTTAGATTTGCCGTAGCTCCGGCGGTTTGTGTTGAGGAAGTGGAAGACTGGCCAGGGCTCGTTTGAGATCCGTATAATTGCACCGTTGGCAGATATCCCATCTTCTTTGAAAATCTTGTCCAATCCGAAGCCTCTACTTTTGTTTCTTGTATTTTAAGAGCGGTATTTCTCTCGAGAATTTTTTGAAAGGCTTCTTGGAATGAATATTGTGTATTTGCAAAAACAGATGAGGATGAAAAAATCATCATTAGAATTAACAGAGAAGGAAAACTCATAAAGTCTGCTCAGGAGAAAAATGGAAATCCACAGGTTTTTTTAAATTTTTCCAATTTAAATAACTTACCTGTAAAGCTGGGACTAGGAACAGAGTGGTGAGCATAGAAAATCCTAATCCGCCAACCACTGCAATCCCTAAGGGCTGCAGAATTCTCCCACCTTCCCCTAATCCAATGGCCACAGGTAGCATACCGAGAGCGGTTGTCAAAGACGTCATCAGAATGGGTCTGAGTCTTTTCTTTGCGGCACTCAGTGCGGCCAGATGGGGACTCATTCCCCCGTCAACGAGCTTCTTCAAAAAATCCACCAAAATAATACTGTTTGCCACGGCAATACCGTTAAGAAGAATAACTCCAAGTACGGAATTTAAGGACAAACTGCTTTTAAAAACATAAAGAGATGTCAATACGCCAATAAACCCCAGTGGAACCGCAACCAAAACAAAAAGAGCATTCATCACGTCTCCAAATTGCAAAATCATAGTGAGAAAAATGAGAAGCACTGAAAGCCCCACCGCCAATTCAAGTTCGTGTAAAGCGTCATTCATCTCTACTTTAGAATCTTCAAAATTCAGAGATACGCCGTCCTTTAATGGATGGGTACTCAACCAATCACTAACCAAGTTTTGCGCCACCTTAAACTTGCTGGGACCCTCAGCTTTATCTTCGTCATTCATTTTTCCTTCAATGCGGGTAAGTTCTTTCTGATCTACGCTGAGAGTATCAGGCCGCGCTTCTTCCAGTTGCACATTTGCAAAACTTTTAAGTGGCAGTAGTTTTCCACTCACACCAATGGGAAACGCAGCTAAATCTTCTACCGAATTTAATCTGTTAAGTGGATACTGAAGAGTGATGGCTGTGGACCTGTCCTCAACAGGAAGATAACCTATTTTTCTTCCCACTGAACCCACTCTAGAAATATCAGCAAGATCTGACGGTTTAAAGCGTGCCGTGCGGTCTTTTGCTAAATAAGGCCATTGATCAAAATGGGGATGTAACGCAATGTTCATTCTTTTATACGCACTGGGGTCTACGTTTAAGTAGGTGAAAACTTTATTTTGTTGAAGTAAATCAGAAACATCTTCTGCTACTTTTTGCCGGTCAAC
>JBBQPV010000320.1:0-3515 GCA_038216925.1 Bdellovibrionia bacterium | reverse complement strand
TTGCCCATTTTGTAGTTGAGGAATTCCTCTCTATATTATATTTTTAGCAGTCAATTTCCATAATAATTTGGCGTTTTCGCTAAGGAGTCATCAGTGGCTGCAAGTCCAAGTCTTGATAAAGTTCGCAATATCGGTATTTCTGCTCACATCGATTCAGGAAAAACCACTCTTTCAGAGCGCATTTTGTTCTATACGGGCAAAATTCATAAGATTGAAGAGGTTAAGGGCAAGTCCGGTGTGGGTGCGAAAATGGACTCCATGGACTTGGAAAGAGAAAAGGGCATCACAATTCAGTCCGCAGCTACATACTGCGTCTGGGGTGATTACAGTATCAACCTCATCGACACCCCGGGGCACGTGGATTTTACTATTGAAGTTGAAAGAGCTCTCAGAGTTCTAGATGGCGCTGTGCTGGTTCTTTGTTCAGTTTCCGGCGTTCAATCTCAATCCATAACTGTGGATCGCCAGATGAAGCGGTATAACGTTCCCCGAATCGCGTTTATTAATAAAATGGACCGAGCAGGCGCAAACCCTATGCGCGTCATTCAGCAATTGAGAGAAAAGCTTTCTCATAACGCCCATGCGATCACGATCCCCATTGGATACGAAAATGAATTTGAAGGCGTTGTTGATTTAGTTGAAATGAAGGCCCTTTATTACGACGGCGAGCACGGCGAGATAGTCAGAAAAGAAGAAGTTCCGGCCGCGCTTCTTGATGAAGCTAAAAAATATCGAGATGAACTTGTGGCCGCTCTCGGAGATTTTGATGATGTCGTGGCAGATCGATATTTAAATGGAGAATACGTTACGCCAGAAGAAATGAAACCAGCATTGAGAAAAGCGACAATTTCATTAAAATTTACTCCGGTCATGATGGGATCGGCTTACAAAAACAAAGGTGTTCAAACTTTATTAGACGCCGTCGCTAATTATCTTCCCAATCCCACAGAAGTTTTAAACGAAGCCCATGATCAAGATAAAAAAGAAGAAAAAGTTATTTTAAAGTCTGACCCTGATTTACCTCTAGTCCTCCTCGCATTCAAATTGGAAGATGGACGGTATGGCCAGTTGACGTACGCCCGGATTTATCAAGGGACTATTAGAAAAGGTGATTTCATCTATAACGTTTCCAATAACGGAAAAAAGGTTAAAGTACCGCGCCTAGTTCGCATGCACTCAGATGAGATGAATGATATCGATTCCTCCAGTGCGGGAGATATTGTGGCGATGTTTGGTGTGGAATGCGCATCTGGTGACACGTTTTGTTCCGAGGGAACTAACTACACAATGACCTCCATGTTTATCCCTGCTGCAGTTATCTCTTTAGCTGTTGCGCCGAAAGACAAAACCGTTGCCGCAAACTTTTCCAAAGCGTTAAACCGCTTCACTAAGGAAGATCCGACATTGAGGGTTCACCGAGATGAAGAAAGCGCTCAAACAATTATGTCCGGAATGGGAGAATTACATTTAGAAATTTATATTGAGCGAATTAAACGTGAATATGGTGTTGAAGTTATATCTGGAAAACCCCAAGTTGCATTCAGAGAAACCATCACCGCAAAAGCTCCCTTTACTTACACACATAAAAAACAAACTGGTGGTGCAGGACAATTTGCTAAAATTGCGGGTTATTTGGAACCTCTCCCCGCAGATGCAGTGGAGACTTACGAGTTTGTGGATGAAATCAAAGGGGGAGCTATTCCTCGAGAATTTATTCCTGCTTGTGACAAAGGTTTCAAAGAGCAGGTTAAAGTGGGCTCTCTCATCGGTCACCCCATTGTTGGCGTAAGAATTGTCATTGATGACGGCGCTTATCATGATGTGGATTCAAGTGAGATGGCCTTTAAAGTCTGCGCTATGGCCGCATTCCGAGAAGCATATCCTGACGCAAAACCCGTAGTGTTAGAACCAATCATGAAGCTTCAAGTAGACGCCCCTGAGGAATTTCAAGGCGGTGTCATGGGAACCGTCAATCAACGTCGTGGCGTCATTGTTGGAACATCAAACAATGAAGGATATGTGACTGTCGATGCCGAGGTTCCCTTATCTGAGATGTTTGGATACTCCACCGTTTTAAGATCCGGAACTCAAGGCAAAGGTGAATTCACAATGGAATTCATGAAGTACGCCCCCGTTCCTAAAAACGTTCAAGAAGAAATGATGAAGGCTTACCAAGCCAAGCGTGCCGCCGAGAACAAATAAGGTACGCCGTTCCCTTTTCAGTAAACGGGGCATCATTCTGATGGAAGAGATCGAGAAATCTTTTAAATGTCCTTACTGTTTTGAGAAGATTTCCATGATCTTGGATTTATCTGTGGAATCGGCTCAATCATATATTGAGGACTGTGAGGTTTGCTGCCGCCCCATTCAACTTACATTTGATGTGGCAGAGGGAAAGCTGGCAGGGTTTTCCGCCCGAGGAATCTGATGATTACAGTTTTTAAAGCAAATAGCATTATTGAGAGAAACGCCATCCTTCATGAATTACGTGAGCACGGTACTGAAGCGTTTTCCGGAGAGAGAGACATCAGTCGGAAAGTTGCTAGTAGTACCGTAGACATGGCCTTTGAAGGGGTCTCAATATTATTCGACGGGTTTGCAATTCAGGTAAATGAGAAAGATAAAGAGTCTTCCGAACAACTCATAAAAGAACTCCTAGCCCGGGTGAATCTTAATGTAGCCCATCCCGAGGATGGCGCGATGTCTCGGCATTTGAGGAAATTTTATTATTGCTCGATTTTTAGTATCACAATTCCAGTAGCTTTTAATATTTATGGTTTTTACCAAATGTATCTAGGTTTGAAAAATCGAGAACCTGTAAGATGGGGATTTTTCATTTTCTCACTAGTCATTATGCTAAGTTCCAGCGTGCTTTGGATTTTAGTTTTGATAGGATATCTAAGTAAATTACCGTTTTTTTCTTCGGCCTTTTAAAAGTTGCTCCTCAATACTGAATCGAAACTTTTCAACCATCAAATCAACAATTTCCTGTCTGTCTATTTTTAAAACCGCAATCATTTTTGCTAGAACTTTCGGCGGAACTCCACAAACGTCTCTTTCCATATTAGATAAAAACTGTCCCGTTATTCCCACTTTTTTTGCAACCTCCGTCTGAGTAAAATTTCTCTTTTCTCTTTCCTGACGGATATAATCACCCAACTTAATCAATGCAGTCGTCCAAACTCTTTTTATTTAATTAGTTTTAACAATCTGGACAAAATGACACAACCTATTTCGCTACAATTTATTTAGTTTGATGGGAACCGGCATCCTTGTTATCACATTAAAAATGACAGAACTGTTCCATGACCATCCAATGAAGCTTTTACAGGCATTTACCAGGCAAGGTGTTGAACTGTTTGAGCTCAGCAAATATGTGTACCTGCCCCAAACCGTCGTTGAGAGTCGGATTCCGTTTAAAACTAATGGAGAAAACGCAGCCGCTGTATTGCAATCTCAATCCGCCTTGCTTAAAGACAAAGAGGAGATAGCTTTTCATTCACGTGTTTATTTGA
>JBBQPV010000319.1:0-3515 GCA_038216925.1 Bdellovibrionia bacterium | reverse complement strand
CCGTTTCTTTGGTGAGACTGGCCATCATGTCTTTATTTAAACCTTCCTGATGTTCAAAAATCCAATCATGGGCCAATTGAAACTTGCCTTGCTCCTGTGCACACACTGCCACTCGCGCGAAATAACAAGACTCCTTGTGCATGTCAGACGGAACTTTTGGATTACATTGAGAACTCAAGGGATAATTTTGGTAGATAACCTGAACTTTGTCCTTATGAGCATTGGCAAATGCGTGGATGCTGGGCGCGGCGTGTTTGCACGCTGGGCACTGGAAATCACTGAACACCACTAATTTTAACGGGGCAATGTCCGGCCCTAGGGTGGCGGCGTCTTTAATGAAAAAGTCTATTTTTTTGTTTTGGGACCATTCTGCAATTGCACTTTCAATGACGGACTCCATGTCTTTTGAAACGCTGTCCATCATAATGGAATTTCCAAGCAAGCTTCCTATGGGAACAATGGCTAAGAGCAGAACAGTAGTCCAGGATTTTATGTCTCCCATAAATTGAGGCAAAGTAAATTTGGAAAATGAATTTAATTTCAGCGCGCAAATAAATATCAAACCGCAGAGCACATAGAGAGTCATGCAGTAGAGGCAAAATGTTTTCAAAATAAAGAAGGAATCTACTGCAAGGACTAGGCAAAACAACACATTTAAAACAGCCAAATAAAAAAACACTCGTGCCGCTTTTGGCTTTTCCTCCTCGCTGAGTACGACTGCACCAAGAAGAAAAAGAAATTCCACTAAAAACCCAAACACTCCAACCATAGCGATGGGAATTCCGCCAATTTCACTGAGAGGGCTGATATTAACGGCGTCGCAATCAAAATGGGAATTAATACTGCAGAAGCTCTTAGAGGACTGCATTCCATAAAGTAACCCGTAATGATGCTGAGTGAGGTAGACGCAAAAACCTATTGCTAAAAGGAGAAAAATAAATGCTGCGGAAGACCACATTTTTTTTTGCGACATGTAAAGAATGTATTTCAAATCATAAATGGAAAGCAATAATTGATTACGGCTAGGAAAAAAGATTAAATAGAGGAATGCAAACAAGGCAATTAGTTTTGAAAATGCAGCGCATTATACTGCGGCAATTAAAAGATCATGTTCGGACTTTACAGGGACCCCTTAGTCCCCAATTTTCAAAATATACTCAAGCGTATGAAAGAGAATTTAACAGGTACCTAAAAATTTCGACAAAATCAGAACTTTTAAAGTCTGTGAAGAAAGCAAATATAGTATTGGGAGCGGATTTTCACGCTTTCTTGCAGAGTCAGAAAACTCATTTACGCATATTAAGGGAAGCGGTACGTGGAAGACGAGACATTATATTAGGTCTTGAAGCCTTTGAATCAAAGGATCAAATCCACATTGACGATTTTTTAGCTGACAAAATAAACGAAGACACTTTTTTACTTCATACGCACTATATTAAAAATTGGGGCTTCCCTTGGAGTCATTACAAACTATTTTTTGATTTTGCAAAAACTCACGGTATCAGATTGATGGGCTTAAATATAAAAACCAAACGTAAAACTGCAGATGACCTCACTCAAAGAGAAATCCATAGTTCAAAAATTATTGCGGAACTTTACAATCAAAATCCCAAAGCTCTACTCTATATTTTATATGGAGATCTCCACCTCTCCAGACCCCATTTGCCTAAAACTATAGAACAGGCCATTGGTAAGAAAAAGTCCCTTCATATGCTCACCGTGTTCCAGAACTCAGAAAAATTGTATTGGAAATTGTCAAAACGTAAGCTTGAAGACAAAGTAGATGTGGTTAAGTTGAGAGCGGACGCGTACTGTGTGGTCAATTCCCCTCCATGGGTAAAATGGCAAGCCTACATGAGTTTTCTGGAAAGAAAATTTGCTTCAGATGAGAGTGCCGACTACGTGGATACAATTCACCAGTTATGCAAAATGCTAATGGAAATCTTTGATGTGGACGTTCAATGCGTAGATTTCCATATGTTTGAGAAGGGGGACTTTAAGTTTCTAAATCGAATCAATAAACTCACGACCACTCAGGAAAAAAAGACCATTGAAAAATTAGTCCACCAAGGCCGTAGTTTTTTTATTCCAAGGTTAAATGTTTTTTACCTTACTCGTTATGAGTTAAATCATATCGCATTCCTAGTAGGTCAGTATATTCATTCCAAATTGAGGCGAGAAAAGATCATTGTATCTAACCTCCCACAAGAGTTTACAGCTCAAGTTTGGAAAGAAGCGGTGGGGTTTTTTGTCAGCAAGATTTTAAATAGCAGAAGAAAATTCGAGTCCCTCCATCAAAAAGCAAATTACCGGGTCACCTTAATTGTTTTGGAATATAAACTTCGTGAGCAAATTGCATTAAAATCTGGAACTAAGATTAAAATGCTCAGAAAACATAAAAACCGCCGTTACTCAGATTATCTTACCGCCGCATCGGTGGTGGGCGCTGGTTTGGGACAAAAAATTTACGAGGGGTTCATTGAAGAGTCTATTGATATGCCAAGACTAAGGTCTTGGCTGAAGCATCCACTGTTGCCAATTTCTAACATGGAAGCGTTTTATTTGAATGTTCTTAGAGAGGTTTCAAGGTTAAACTTAAAGCAAGTAGGACCTGACGAAAGGCTTTAATCCATGACGGATGCCCCAGAAAAAATTTGGTACGCAGTAATTCAAAACAAAGCAGACGGCCCCCATTCCCGTGACGAAATTCAAGCGATGTTAAATTCAGGCAAGCTGAGTTACGCGGATTTTCTTTTCAAACCTGGTTTGGCACAGTGGACACCGGTTGGAGAATTTGGCGAGTTTGAAAGACGAGATGGAGATGCAGTCTCACGCACAGATATAAAACTTGAAATTCCTACTGATAAAGCCACAGACGGCTGGATCCTTCTTGTTTCCCATAATTCTGAAGATGGAAAGCAGAACATGATGCAAAGTGGCCCTTACTCCACAGATCAAGTCAGGGAAAAATTAGAAAAAAAAGAAATACAGTTCACAGATCATATTTGGCAAAAGGGATTCAAAGAGTGGACCCGCATTGGAGCGTTGGACGGCTTTGACAGGCGGAGACCCAAGAATTTTGAAAAACAGCCGAACCCTAGATTTTCTACTGACGTTGCCTCTGAGATTACCGTGGTTGATGGTCAGGTGGACAAGAAATTTGATGTAGTAAAATCAGAAAAAGTTTCTGAGCCTGCTCCCATTCCGCAAAACATGTCTGCTGATGAGGTTTCTGTATCAGACGTGCATGCAAGGGGTGATGGAAAATCCAGAATTAAAAGGTTCGCCATAGCGGCAATTGGCGCGGCGCTAGGGATGTGTGTTGCCTACTTAGGTTTGCAAGGTTATAGGCAGTACGCAAATCCTGCCACTTCTTCTGCGGCAAAATCATCTGCTCATCCAAAAGTTTCAAATAGAAACGTAGCCAGTAACGCTGTGCCGGCACCTTCGGCTGCAGCGGTGCCAGTAGCTCATGTCATCACCCCACAGCTAAAGATTGTTGCACTAAAAACCAA
>JBBQPV010000318.1:0-3517 GCA_038216925.1 Bdellovibrionia bacterium | reverse complement strand
AGTGCAGAAGGAAAAGCTGCGAACAGCTCGTTCAAAGAAAGTCATGCCGTGTTAGCCGATTGTAATGCATGGTTTGTAGACCCCGCATATTCAGTGAAAGGTTCCGGGCTAAATTTAGCTGATATTGGATACACAATGGTATACGGCCATCTGTCTCGACTTGGATTCAACCACTTTGTGGGATGTGCAAATGAAAGATTCAAGGCATCAAGGCATGTAGAGAAAATTGCGATCTTTCAAACTGGACTAGACTTTCAACATCCCGTGGTACCAGATAGACATCGTCTGATCTTAGTAGATGCATTCAAGACGGATTTTTTCAAAGCAGTTTTAAAAAACCATTTACCATTGTTTAAGTCCATTTATGAACTACTCCCAGCCTCAGAAAAAATCCCAGAGATATTTATGGAGGAATTTAGAAATCTGCGGGAAGTGAAGGAAGCGGCATAAGTTTTCCAGGACTAAAACTCATAGTATAGATGGCCTCTACGCCGCCAATATCATATTTGTATTTCATTTGCGGCATGATCGGTCTTAGACCGGCCAAATAGGGCAGCCAAGCAACTAATAATTTTCTATATCTCAAAAGTCTATTTAATTGGGTCTGCGTAAATTTAATTGGATTCATCTTATCGTAATCTAGATAAGCAGTGAGCCTGAACATATTGCCTTCAAGTTCTGAGTGATACTCAAAATTACTATCAAACAGATAAATTTGTGGAACTAAAATAGCGTAGAAATCATAATGGTTTTTGGCAATTTGTAACTTCTGACCCAGCGGTGTGTCTCCCAACCCCAAAAAAAGCATTCCTGCCAGACTGTCAATTTCCACTGCGCTGAATCCTGAAAACTCCGCAACCTCCAGTAAGTCCATAAAATATTTCAAATTTATTTTGCTCTCCACATTTTTATAAATCAGTGGAGGTACGCTCAGCTTCCGCATCAACTGATCACTAAAATGCTGGCCCCTTGCCATAGCAAAATACTTTGGAATATGCGCGGAAGTTCTCAAATAACTGAAAGCATTAATGGTATATTTTTCCGGCAAAATATTTACATCGTTAAATATTCTTGTCCGTACCAGGTCTTTATCGTAATTCCCCTCTACGATTTCCCCTTCATAAATATTTAAAAACCGAGCCAGGCTTAACAATTCCCGATCCCTAATCAAATGACGATCTGGACATATCCACCATTTCATGAAGTCACCTGAAGAAAGGGACATGGCCTCTGCCGCCTTACTTAAGGGTAAACCGGTATCTTTAATGAATGATTTTATTGTTAAGTCAATCCGTTGCAGACTCATCCCATTCTTTGTAAAGCTCAACAAGGTATCTCACCGTTGCCACCTTGTTGATATTTACAAATTCGTTTACGTCCAAGCCCATCGCCGACCATAAAGTGTTCAATTTCTCACTATCCATGAACTTTAAACCACTCTCAATTTGCCTATATTCACTTGTGGTTAAATTTAACTTGGCCGCTGTCTCACTCTGCGATTCTCCGTTTTGTAAGCGCTTGTCACGTAAAGCCACGCCAATCAAGTGACTATGGAGCCGTCTATTTAAGGGGAATGTTTTATCCGCAATTGCCATCATCAAAGTTATAGCAAATTAATTTGAAAATTCAATCGAGAATAGGTAATTTAAACGAATTTTATTTACCACGAAGGCCATGTAATTTAGTGAAAAGAGTTGTGGGAATCGCCGGTCTTAGCCCTATTTAACACGTACAAAAGAAGTAGGCACACAAACAGTCCGTAGCATAAAACTGCAAAAACATCACTGAATGCCTCTATGAGGGATTCTCGGTGAGTTAGCCCCATGAGCATTCTTAAAGATAAACCTTTAGACTCGTTAAGATCTGCCCCCATAGAGATTAAATACATTTGCATTCCCTTTAAACGATCCAGCACCGTAGTATCTAGGGCAGACATTCGTTCAACGTGCTGTCCAAAGTGTAGATTTTCCCTCGCGATAGCAAACGTTCCAGTGAGAGCAATTCCAATTGACCCGCCGAGATTCCTTAAAACATTGTAAATAGATGAAGCATTACCTGCTTCAGATGGGGTTATTGAGGACATGCCTATGGAAGAGAGCGGGATTACAAAAAGTGGTTGTCCGATGGCTCTGATAATAAGGGAGAATATGAATTGATCCCCACTATAGTCAGAATTCAAATGGGCATTGAGGTAATTACTGAAAGCAAAAAGCGCAAGCCCTATGGCGGACAAAATTCTGGGATCAACTTTTCTCAACAGAAAAGGAATCAGTGGCATAATGATGAGTTGCGGTATCCCTAACCACATCATGACTTGACCTATATTTTGCGCGCTATAGTTTTGAATTTGACCCAGATAGAGAGACAAGGCATACATTCCGCCATACAGAGCGATTGCAGAAAGCATGGTTATCAGTGCCGATACAGAGAAATTTCTGTTTTTAAACAAGTTTAAATTAAGGAGCGGATTGGTCTTTAGAAGTTGTATTGCTAAGAATAATGGTAAGGAAATAATGCAAAATAAAAAACAAATTCTTATATTAAAATCTTCGAACCATTCAACTCTGGCGCCTTCTTCTAAAATATAAGTCAACGTGGCCAGCCCTATGGTGAGAGTCAACATCCCGCCTAGGTCGATTTTTTTTAACTTATGCAGGAGTACCTTCGCATCCGGCATGCCGTAACGAATGGCTGCCATCATAAGAAGACCGGGAATAATATTTATTAAGAATATGGCTCGCCAACTATAGGTTTCAGTTAACCATCCTCCTACAGAAGGTCCAAGGGTGGGGGCGAGAGTAGCAATCATTCCAAATAGTGCTAGGCCAAGATTCTTTCTGTGGGGAGGCATGTAAAGCAGCATAGTCTGAAACGCTATTGGAATCAGTGTGCCACCTGACAAACCTTGAAAAATCCGCGCGCAAATTAGTGAGTGCAAGTTCCAAGCAAGTCCACAAAATACAGAGGAAATAATAAATACGGCGCAGTTAAACAAAACGTATCTTCTCATACCAAAAACTTTGGCAAAAAAGGCTGTCAGAGGAATAACAACAATTTCTGCAATCAGGTAGGCTGAGGAAATCCATCCGCTTTCAGAAAAATCTAATCCCAATGAACCTTGTATTTCTCTTACGGAAGCATTTGTAATTTGGACATCAAGAATGGCCATAAACGCGCCTAGCGATGCGCCAATAACAGCAAACCAGTCTTTTACACCCATTTCCCAGTTGTGTTCTTCGGCAATTTTTAATTTCATTTCAATTGTCTATTAAAATGGTGGGCGCCGCGGACATTCCGGAGCGCAGTAGATTGGTTGGGCCAGATTTAAACTGAATTTTCACGGGAATTCTTTGGACTACCTTTGTGAAATTGCCAGTGGCATTTTCTGGTGGCAGTATACTTAGTCGGGCCCCACTAGACGGAAATATACTCTGCACAGATCCCGTAAAGATTTTTTTAGGGTAAGCATCCACTTTAATTTCCACGCGCTGTCCAATTTTTATATTGGACAATTGGG
>JBBQPV010000317.1:0-3519 GCA_038216925.1 Bdellovibrionia bacterium | reverse complement strand
AAGGGAAAGGCAATTGCCAATGTGCTTAACTTAGCCAATAACGAAAAGATTAAAGCTATTTTGCCCATCAAAGAATTTGTTGCAGACAAATATGTTGTGATGGTGACCAAAAAAGGAATTATTAAAAAAACAGATCTGGCGCAATTTTCAAATGTGAGAACAAACGGAATTATTGCCCTGACAACTGATCTTGACGATGAACTCATTGATGCAAAAGTTTCAGATGGAAAATCTGATATTTTCTTGTCAACCTTTGAAGGAATGTCCATAAGGTTTGATGAGGGTGAAGTCAGGGGAATGGGTCGCACCGCTAGAGGTGTTAAAGGGATTAATCTTGGCAAAGGTGACGGCGTTGTTGGGCTTGAGATCTTCAATAAAAATAATAAGGGAACTGTCCTTGCGGTGACATCAAGAGGTTACGGTAAGCGCACCAACATTGCGGAGTATAGAAGCCAGAACAGAGGCGGCGTAGGAATTATTACGCAAAAGACCACAGAAAAAGTTGGGAATGTTATTGGAACTAGAATGGTTGTTGATACCGATGACCTCATGCTCATCACAAGTAAAGGCCAAGTTATTCGAATGCCCATAGCTGGTATTTCTGTCTTAGGTAGAAATACTCAAGGGGTCAGATTAATCAAAGTAGCTGGAGATGAGAAAGTTGTGAGTCTCGCACCTGTGATCGAAGACACGGCTGATGAGAGCGATGCCGGTAACGCTTAAAAAAGAAAATCTTTGGTTATGGATTATTGGGTTATTTATTTTATCTGGCGTGTATCTCATAGTCAGGCCCCATCCTCCTCTGGAGAAACGACTTTTTGAAGATGCCCAAGCCGAGTTGGGGATAAAAAAATATTCCGCTGCAGTGGAAGACTTTGAAAGAATTGTTTCCTATTCCCCCGACTCCGCAATTGGACTTCGAGCTGCCAAAATGGGCGGAGACACCAGTCTCTACGAGACCAAAGACTTCCAGAAAGCCATTTATTTTTACAGGCATATTATTCAACACAGTCAGGATCCTGAACTATTAAAGTCCTCTCAAAAAAAGCTTGCAGAAATATTTTATGAAAAGCTGAGTGATTATCCTCAAGCAATAGTTGAGTACAGCCGCATTCTTCAAGCGCAACCGACAGGTCAAGAAGAGCAAGATGTAAGAGAAAAAATAGCCCATGCCTATTATTACTCGGCAAATTTTGACCAAGCCGTTTTAGAGGCTGAGGAGTTTGAAGAAAAATGGCCTGACAGTCCAAAGAATTTTGAAATGTTAAATCTTAAAGCCAGTGGGCTTGTGGCACAAAAGAAGTTAGATGAGGCCATTAAGACCTTTGATTTAATTCAAAAAAAATATCCTGATCGGGATGGAATTTTTGAGGTATATCTCAATAAGTCCCTAGCCTTTGAGGAAAAAAAGGATTGGGATAATGCCGTAAAGACCATTGAAGAAATTAAAGATCGATACCCGCACCCAGATGTGCTCGACATGAGAATTAAGAGCATCATAAGAAGGAAGGAAAAAAAGAAGGCGCCATGAAGGAATTCATAAAAGACTATGGAATTATTATGTTTAGCACCACAGAACTTATTGTCACCATAGTCCTTTCCATCTTTGCAGGACAGTGGGTTGATAGGCATTTTCACTGGGATCAAAAGGCCCTTATCACCGCCACCATTGTAGGGGCCATATTGGGTTTTGTGAGGTTTGTTGTAAGGCTGCAAAAAGTTAATAAGGATGCGGAAGGCAGTGGTGGGGACAAGCCTTAATAAAGTCTTTTGGATTCAGGGATTGGTGACCCTCACGAGCGCCGTGCTTCTTATTATTCTCAGCCCCCAATCGGTTCCTCCTTTTTTGGCAGGAGCGGGTTTAATTACCCTGAATTTTTACCTTTTAAGCTTAATGTGGCGGCGCGTTTTTGATAAAAAACCAGTTGCCATAACCGGCGGTCTCATTATAACTAAGTACACAGTTTTAGGACTATTACTTTTTGTCTTTGTTAAAAAGTGGGGCTTTCAAATGGCGCCACTTTTAGCAGGCTTAACAACAATGCTTGGAAGTTTTATTATATTGGGACTCCAAACTATTATTTCAGAGAAGATTAAATAAATGCATTTCAGTTGGTTTCACCTCATACCGGCCTTAGTAAAATATCCCGATCATGTTTTGACCGCCGGATTTTGTACTTTCTTGGTGGCGGTATTGTCATTAATGGCCTATGCGGTTTCCGGAAAACCGGAAGAAGCACTCATCCCGCAACAAGGAGTGACCTTGCGAGGGTTCTTTGAGGTTATCGTTGAGGGCCTTTCGAGCTTAGTGGAATCAGTCATGGGTCCGCACAATGAAAACATGGTGCCCATCATTGGCTCGCTATTTATCTTTATTCTTATGAACAACTTATTAGGACTCTTCCCCGGATTTTCTCCTGCCACAGATAACTTTAATACCACCTTAGCGTGCGGTGTTTTTGTGTTCTTTTTGTATAATTATGCCGGAGTGAAAGAAAACGGCATAGCGTATTTCAAGCACTTCTTGGGGCCTCTTATTTGGCTTGCCTGGTTGATGCTTCCCATCGAAATTATTTCTCATTTGGTTAGGCCCATGAGTTTGGGATTGAGGTTATTTGGAAACATGACGGGAGATCACACGGTCCTCTCGATTTTTCTAAATTTACTTCCCATTGGTGTGCCCATGGTTTTCTACTTCTTGGGAATGTTTGTTTGCTTTGTACAGGCGTTTGTGTTTTCACTTTTGACAATGGTTTACATTTCGTTAGCTACGGCTCACGATCATTAATAAGGAGATCTTTATGAAAAGTTTCGCTCGTTCAGCTTTTGGTTTTTTGGCTACCTTGTTTGTAGCGATTCCCGCGTTTGCTCAAGAGGCAGCTGCTGGGACCCGCGGTGGACCATTGTTTGCGATTGCTGCAGCACTGGCCATTGGCATTGCCGCCGCCGGTGGAAGTCTTGGTCAGGGTAAAGCAGCTGCAGCCGCCCTTGACGGCATAGCTCGCAATCCGGGGGCTCAAGGGAAAATTTTTATTCCCATGATTATCGCACTTGCACTGATTGAATCGCTGGTTATTTACGCTTTGATTATCGCGTTCGGATTGTCTGGAAAGGCTTAATCCGTAGTTTAAATCTACAAATCAGTAACAAAATAAAGGGTGCCAATAAAAACATAAGGGCACTAAATTTAGTAGCGCCTCCATTTAGGGGCGCTTTTTTATTGGAGATACTTCCGCAGCCGGAACCTTTTGTGAAGGCATTGTTTAGGCTACTCGGCACATTCAGAGAATTCCCCCCTGCCTGACAGTTGACCGCGCCGGGCTTGCATGAATTTCCCCCATTTATAGTGCCCACTGATGCAAGGGCAAGTTTGACTGAGGTAAATGCATTGAGTCTTTTATAGTCGAAAGGGATTCCATTGGGAGTTGTGACGTGAATATCATCTCCTCCGCCTTGGAGAAACCTTAAGACATCATCGGGTTTTAAATAAGGATTAATACTAAAGAGAAGGCCAACCAC
>JBBQPV010000316.1:0-3523 GCA_038216925.1 Bdellovibrionia bacterium | reverse complement strand
CGAGTTAAATCAGAAAACATATTATCTGCCATGTTAAACCTTCTTTCCTTTTTTTGGACCTTTTATCAATTCAAAATTCACATAAGCTCTTGATAAATTATGGATAGGCACAATAACCATTCTTCCATCGGTCTCAATTTCTAAATTACTTTGATCAAACTTTATTAACTTACCCTTAATCTTTTTTCTCTTTTCAAAAAACTTGTCATTTTCATCTGTACCCTTGTTCCAGTTTGATAATGGTTGAGTGGTGATCACGTGAATCATTTCACCCAAAGCACTTTCAAAGTGGTGAGGTTTTTTTAAGTCTCTGTCCAGGCCCGGCGTGCTCACCTCAAGCTCCCAACGTCCACCGGGAACAAGATCTTCCACATCCAGTACGGGATTAAGTAATCTACTTGTTTCTGCACAGTCATTGATGCTGGCGCCGCCGTCTTTATGAATAAAAACTTTTAAAGTGCGGCCCTGAAATTCAACGTCATAAAGTCTAAGTCCGTTTTGTTCTACTAATGGGCGAATAACTTCTTCTATTTTCTGCAAATCCAAAACAGGTCCTTCTAACTTAGGTTAAAATTAAAAAAGTGGGCCTGGCGGTCCACTTTGATAAAAGTGATAAAATGTGGGTGAAAATTAGCAAAAAGCCCCGTCTTTTGCAAGACTTAAGTTAGAAGGAGGGTCATCTCCAATCCGTCACTTCCGTCGGAATAATACCCCTTTCGCACTCTCCCGTTCTGAAATCCGATGCGTTTATAAAGGTTTATAGCCGCCACATTTTCAACCGCCACTTCCAAGAGTAGTTTTTCAACAGAAGGGTTGGTTTTACATAAACTTACAACGTGCTCAAGTAGCCGGGTCCCATAACCTTTTCTTCTATGATCCTCTGTCACTCCCATAGCCGTTATTTCTCTGTCATATCCGACATTTCGGATAAAAACGTACCCGCTCAAAACTCCATCTTCTGATTCAAGTACCGAGGAAAAAGGGTTCCGCACAGACATTTCTGATCTCATTGCCTCTTCGCTCCACGGAAGCTTTTGCGTCTTATTGTTAAGGCGGAAAATACTCTCAAAGTCTTTGTCTTCTACGGCCCGAATAATCATTAAATTAAGTTTTTTACCCGGTGTTTCTTTTTCAACACGTCAAACCATTCCCGGAGTCTTTCCTCTGAATTTTTCCGAGCAATGTACTTTTTTATTGTGGGTTTGAAATTTTCGAATGTCATCGTTCCAAATTTCAACCGGTTTTTTTCATAATATTCTTTGGCTTCCTGATCTCCAACCTGACTATCACTGGATTCAGTTTTATATTTGATGAGCCGGCTTGATCTGAGCCGCACAGTAATTTTTTCTCTTAATTGTACGTCTGAAAAATCCAGCCACTGCCATCGATTTTTAATTGTTGGGCTGTCATTAATTTTTTGTTTGGTTGTTTTGTACGCCGATTCTATTTCTTCATCGGGGACTTTTGCTATTCCAAAACTAGAGGCCTCACTGTACACCATGGATTCCACAACAAGTTGATCTAAGCTTAACCGAAAATCATCGGTGTCATAAGAAAGGGGCAACACGGGAGTAGCCCCTTGCATTAACTTGGTGACAATATAATGAGCCTCTACATCTCTTGATGTGAGAATTTTCTGATCAACTTCAGCGGCAAGTTTCATGACAGGTTTTTTTGAAGCGCCTGCGTTGACGGCAAAAACTAAATTTAGAATGAGGAAGAGCGCTTGTTTTTTCATACTTAAAGCATGACACAGCTTTGGGATAAAAAAAAGCCAGCTTTGGAAAGCTGGCCTTCTGGATTAATATCTATTTAATTTAGAATGATAACTTTGTATTTAAACTCATAATGGCGTAGCTGAGGCTCTCAAGAGGTACGCTCCCAATATATGAGCTGTTTCCCACACCGTATGCGAGGGGGTTATCTGTTCTGTAGCTGATGTTCATTAAATATCTCACGTCTGCCCCAACAGTGAGGTTATCAGAAGCCCGAACATCAAGACCTGCCATCAAACCGCCATCAAATGCATTTGAACCTGTAGCAGAATTCGAATAACCGTAGTTCACTCGATCAGAATAATCACGACGTGTGAAACCTAAAATAGCTCCGGCAACAGGGGTTAATGTGCCCCGTAAGAATTTATATTTAATAACGCCGTCAATGTTCCACTGGTTAAGAGTGGTCACAAGAGCCGTGTTATAAGAGTAGTAAGAATAATAGGAAGACGCGTTTGCGTTCTTAACATCGTAGCTTGAGTAAGTGACATCGCCTTCGATTGAGATTCTGTTGGCAAGATCAGCTTCCACCAAACCACCAATTGCATAAGCTCCACTTACGTTACTCACTGACGTGTAAGATCCAATTCCACCCATGACTCCAATGGAGAAACGAGTTTTGTCTTCTTTCTTTTCTTCTTTAACTTCTTCAATTTTAATGGTTTGAACTGCAGCCACTGGTTGTGGTGCGGGTTGAATCACTTCTGGTTGAGGAGCTACTACCACAGGAACCGGAGCTTGCTGCTGCTGAGTTACGGGCGCAGGTGTGGGCTCTGGCTTTGGCTGAGGGTTATTGTAAATTCTCTCAGCGCGATCTTTTTCAGCATTGAGTCTCTCATCTTCTAATTTTTCAATGAGTTTCATTTCATTTTGTCGCTCAACTTCTTCCCTTTGTTTTCTTAAAACGTCAGCCTTTGTTTCACGTACGGTGTTGGCCTCAACATTTGTGGTGGGTTGTTGTTGAAGAATATAAATAGGTTGTCCCTGAGCCTGCTGAAATTGTTGAGGCTGATTTTGATTCACAACAACACTACCCGCTTGAGATGAGGGCGCAGCTTGTATTTCCTGGGCCTTTACCTTTGTAATTTCAATCTTAGTAGACTCGGCATTGTCGCCCTGAGACGCTACACGCTGTCTTTTAGGGTACATCTGCTCCACATCGTCAAGCTCATGCTTTAGACCCTTATTATAGTCTGCAGCCATGACAGCGCTTGAAACGGAAGTGATTAAAAACAATAAACCAGTCACATATAATGAACGAGTTTTCATATATCTCCTCATCGATACAATAAATCCAAATAGCTTATGAGCAAGGTGTGTGCCTCGAATCTTAAATCCGCTGGTACGACATAAACTATCGAAACTTATGGCTATTTTAAGTACCGTGTAATTCTTATAGGGTCTTCGGTTTCGCTAAAATATAAACACAGGGCCGCTTTTTGTGAGCCTGCCTCAGGGAATTCTGGATTGATTTCCAGGACTTTTGACGCATATTGTCTATCTCCTGAGACCCCCTGTAAATCCGATCTCTTTTCTTGTCCCTAATACAATTTAAATGCTATATGATTTTTTCACTTCAAATTGCCTCTGTGGCGGAACTGGTAGACGCGCCAGACTCAAAATCTGGTATCCGCAAGGATGTGGGAGTTCGATTCTCCCCGGAGGCACCAATCATGGGGGAAGAACCAGAAACTTGCTTAAAGTCCTTTGTTTGACCATTAACAAACGACTCTATGTACGAATGCCAT
>JBBQPV010000315.1:0-3558 GCA_038216925.1 Bdellovibrionia bacterium | reverse complement strand
AGGCACGTCAGATCTCAATTCGTCAGTGACGTTAGATCCAGAAAACTCGCCATAATAGATGGGACAGGGGTGGTCCATGCTGAAACACGCCACCTGGAGTCAGAGTATTGCTTTCAAAGGCTTGTCAGTTACCGTTGAAATAATTTTTCTTTCGTGCCATTACTCTCACCTATGGCACAACAATTCGCATACACAATGAAGGGTTTGGGTAAGGTTTATCCTCCAAACAAAGTCGTTCTCAAAGACATTTTCCTCTCGTTTTATTACGGCGCCAAAATAGGTGTGCTGGGTTTAAACGGCGCAGGGAAAAGTACTCTTCTTAAAATCATGGCTGGCATTGATACAGAATTTGTAGGAGAAGCCTTCCCCGGAGAGAAAATTACCGTTGGTTATTTATCTCAAGAACCAAAATTAGATGACACCTTGACTGTGAAAGAGAATGTTCAAAAAGGCCTGGGTGAAGTTGTTGCCTACTTAAAAAGATTTGAAGAAATTAATGCCAAATTTTCTGAAGAGATGACACCTGAGCAAATGGAAAAACTGTTGGCCGAACAAGCAACAGTCCAAGAAAAAATTGACGCTCTTAATGGTTGGGAAATTGATCACACTTTAGATCAAGCGATGGAAGCCCTCCGTTGTCCACCCGGAGACAGTCCTGTCAAAAATCTTTCCGGTGGAGAAAAACGCCGGATTGCACTTTGTAAACTTTTATTAGAAGCTCCGGATTTACTTTTGTTAGACGAACCCACTAACCACTTGGATGCGGAATCGGTGACGTGGCTAGAGAATCATCTTCGAGATTACAAGGGCAGTGTCATTGCCATAACCCATGATAGATATTTCTTGGATAATATTGCCCAGTGGATTTTAGAATTGGACCGCGGTACTGGAATTCCGTGGAAGGGAAACTACACCTCTTGGCTTGAACAAAAACAAAAGCGCTTAGCCGGTGAAGAAAAAACTGAAAGTAAGCGGCAAAGAACTTTGGCTAGAGAGCTTGAATGGATTCGTATGAGTCCCAAGGCAAGGCAAGCTAAGAGTAAGGCCAGAATAACTGCTTACGAAGACCTTCTCTCTGAGGAATCAAAAACAAAAATTGAAGATGTAGAAATTCAAATTCCACCGGGTCCTCGATTGGGTGATCAAGTTGTTGAAGTAAAAAATCTCAGTAAGGCTTACGGAGATAAAATTCTCATTGATAACATTAATTTTGTTATTCCCCCTGGCGCTGTGGTTGGAGTTGTAGGACCTAACGGAGCTGGTAAGACAACTATGTTTAGGATGATCACAGGGCAGGAGAAACCTGACAAAGGGGATATCATCGTCGGTAAGTCTGTCAAATTAGGCTACGTGGATCAAAGCCGAGACAGTTTAAATGCAGATAAATCTATTTTTGACGAAATTTCTGATGGGTCTGAAGTAACGGTAATCGGGAAAAAAGAAGTGCCATCAAGGCAGTATGTTTCTTGGTTTAATTTTTCTGGAACTGACCAACAGAAGAAAGTTGGGACACTCTCCGGTGGAGAGAGAAACCGCGTGCATCTTGCCAAGATGCTTAAGATTGGATCCAATTTACTTTTATTAGACGAGCCCACCAATGATCTTGATGTAAACACTCTGCGCGCCCTTGAAGAAGCAATCTTGAGATTTTCCGGAAGTGTTATTGTGATAAGCCATGATCGCTGGTTTCTAAATCGCATCGCTACTCATATTTTGGCTTTTGAAGACAACTCTCAAATTTATTTCAAAGAAGGTAATTATCAAGACTATGAGGACGACCTTAAAAAACGTCTGGGCGTTACGGAGTTAGTCCCTCATAGGGTCCGGTATAAGAAACTCCGCCAATAGGCACACGTTTACTTTTGGCCTTGTCTTTTGTCACTCTCCTCATGACACTGTAGTCATCTCACAGAGGAGAACTGAAAATGAAAAAAACCATGGGTTTTCAAATATGTCTCATTACAATTGCCATTTTGACGAGTACTTCGGCTTGGGCCAAAATGCATTACCTTCATGTGGCGGGAAATCTTTCTGTTATAGGTCAGGATCAGTTAGCGACCGATATAAAAACAAAATTGAGTGGACCCCTTGACGCCCAAGGCACCCATCTTACAAAATATTATCAGTGGGTGGCAGAAAGTGGCGGAGGTTTCTATTTTAATGTCGTCCTGGAATCAGCAGATAGAACTGGTGAGGCTTTTTTAAATTCCTACATTCCGAAATTTCAAACTGCCGGATTTGATGGAATTGCCATCAAGTTTCAAGACGTAAAAGAAATCGTTGAGACCGTGGATCTAGTTGCCGGTAAACATCGCACAGATTCAACAGATAATAGTTTTGATGCCGATTCTGAAACACCTAAGGATTTTACTCTCACGTCGGTGAAAGACTGGGAGGCGTTTACAGACAAAATCGGTTTTGCACTTGCTGACAAAGATCATGGTAAATTTATCAATTATCTCCACTGGTTTTTTCAAACCCACACGGATTATCATAAATATTCCACTGAAGTCTTAAATCACGATGATCTTTTACTTGCAGAACTTACACCCACTATTGTTTTGGACGATGGAACTCGAATAAATAGTGAAACCACCACTCCATTTTTTGACATGCCATTTGCTAGAAATTGTTGGATGCCGGAATATGAAAACGGTGTCTGTGAAAAACAAAAAAACGCCCGGTAAACACCGGGCGCCTGTGAAATTTATTTAGGCTGCTGGTGAATGCATGAGGGCTTCATGAGCTTTTCTGGATAAAACAAATCCAAAATAACCACCCAATACTGCAAACACAGCATGATCCAAAACCGTATAGCCGAATAAAGGCCAGTATCCATTCAATGTGTTAGTAGCGGGAAATAATCCCAAAATGGCAGCTGCTCCCATCACCACAAAAACTATGCGCGCATACCAAATGGAAGCGGGAAGATTTCTGTTTTTCACGTTGGCTGCCCAAATTCCAGCTAACCCAAAAACAATGAGAGCCACTTTGTTAAAAATATTCATGGGGAATAATCCCAAGAATAGTCCGTAACTGGTGTTTTCTTTAAGCACAGGCAAAATCCCGTTTGGATCATTGGATAAATTTGGAATAAGCGCCAGTGCGCCCATCACTAACATTACTATACCTGCAACGAGGGCAAATCTTTTGGGATGCATAATCTCTCTCCTTTTTTAAATTACTGTAGTTAGGGCTCATATAATTGAGCTGACATTTCAGAACAGTAAAATAGCAAGCGCCGCGCCAACGGCGGCAGAAGGTATTAATTCATCGCGTCAGAGATTGTAGATACGAATTTACTCCGGTGATTACTTCTTGAGGAATTTCATGTTCGCCGTCGAACGTTTGCAAACTTCCTTTTAGCCCAGAATCTTGAAGCACCATTTCTAATTTCCGTGCGCCGTCGATTGAAAGGAGTTTGTCATTTACCCCGTGACTTTGAAAAAACCTCAGCCCAGATTTAGTTTTTGCTTTATCGCTCCAAGTCCGCTGGTCTATGAGTGCGCCAGATAGAATAATCAAGCCTTTAGGTGTTTCTTTAGACATCAGGGCACA
>JBBQPV010000314.1:0-3567 GCA_038216925.1 Bdellovibrionia bacterium | reverse complement strand
AATGCAAGTTTTGAATACAGATTCCCTCTTGCTTACCCATATGGTGGGCCGGGCACCATCCCTTTCTTTTTTAATAGTTGGCATGCTGCTCTTGTTGCCGACGCCATCACACTTGAAGGTGGCTACTATGATTCTGCGGGCGGCGCCGCTGATGCGGTGTTGAGGCAGAGTGTGTTGGGGGTCTATTATGTTGGAGCGGGGGCCGAACTAAAAGGAGACATTCAGCTTTTCTATTATCTCCCACTGACAATCAAACTTGGCTACTACAACGGATTTACTCAAAAAGCTTTTGGTGGATCCGGAAATTTCTTCTTCGGACTCAGTTCCATCTTTTAAATCCTAAATTCGGACAAATTAAAATCCTATAGTTATTTTAAGACTCTTTGACTGAGTCCACAGATTTGCATAATTCCCCTTCCATGTTCGATTCAAAATCAAAGGAGAAAAAATGAACGGATTTAGCAAAGTTTTTATCATGGGTACTCTTGGTTCAGATCCAAAAGCTTTTACTAGTCGAGAAGGGAAAGAATTTACTTCTCTGAATCTCGCTACCAATCGGTACTGGAGGAATAAAGAAGGCAGTATGGAAAGGAAGACTGATTGGCACCGAGTCATGGTCTGGGGAAAAAAAGCACTTATTTGCCAAGAAAATTTAAAGAAAGGATCTGCTGTTTGCGTAGAAGGTTATCTTTCCACCTACGCAGAAGAAAATGAAGGTACAAAATAATGGGTTACCTCTATCACTGCCGAAGGCGTGAATTTCATGTCCAAAACTTCCGAAACCTTGCCTGAAGTCGAGTCTAGTTTAATTCAATAATCCATCCCAAAACCTAAAGCACGAAGCCCTTGGTCCCTCCTACGGTAACCCCGGTCATGATGACTGGGCGCCGTGTTTTTCGGGGGTTGACAAGAACCCCTAACATGGTGTGTCCTATTTAGAGTGGGAGGGGTATTGAATATGAAAAATCTGGAGTGGGTTCGTGACCTTGTAGAATCTGAAAGACGTATGGAGGAGACCGGGATTATTGATATCGCCGCGATCCAGGACGATTCTAGGGATTTACAAGAAAAGACATTCGAATATCTCAGAAACCTTAAAGACGGTTTTGTGGACTATACCACAGCGTTTAATAACATGAAAAACTCCACCGTAGGCGGCGTAAAAATTTATGGCATCTCCAACACGGCCACCGATTTCATGCTGTTTAGAAATGGTTACAAGCTTCTCTTTTCTGCCGTCGCTGCGGGAAGAATCGTCATGTCCTTTCAAAATCAAAGCGCAAGTTTTCTTCCAACTCAAGGAGTATCTCATATCGCACCGGCCTCAGAAGAATATTTGGATGCAGTGGTTGGTCCCTTTGGCGAAATGAGTTGGACCTATCGAGGTTCACCAGTAAATGCAGATGCTCTGACCCGTTATTATTTGACTCGTTTCATTCGGGAAAGCGCTAAATAGGTCCTGACAAAAGTTTTTACACTTTTTTGTAAATAGAAAAAGCTTAAGAGTTATCTCTAGCGGGCCGAATAGTTCCTTGAATGGGAATGTCGGAAAAAAAATTCACAAAAGCGATGGTTTTGGCAGTTGGTGGACTCGGTCTGATTTCTACAATTTTACTTTTGAATGATCCTCCAGCCGCATCAGAATTAGAAATTACTCCAGTCATTTTTGAAACCAACTCTACAAAAATTTCGCAATTTGAGCAGAGAAATATCGCCAGCGCAACGTCACCAGCAGACCCCGCTACAAATAATTTAATTGAGTTGAAATGCGAAGAAGAAGGACAAGTTTTTGAAACAGCCCTTATACGACTAAGACTTAAGGGCGACAAATGCCTGACTGAAAAATCCACAAGCACCCGAGTTAAAAACACCTCTAATGGCTATATAGCTACAGTATTTCATAGACCAGATTATTCATTTACTACAGATTACATAAACCTGTCTGAAGGAAAAAATGAAATTGATGTTTCGTTTGAAACTGCAGACGGTACTGTTACAAAAAAAGTAACTGTGAACCGCTCCTTTCAATCAGCTAAAAAATAAATTTCATTCCTGCTAAACTCAATGTTTCCCGATTATTATCGTTGCTAAAGCCTGCTACAACGGGAAGTGTTTGCGTGAAGTTAAGCTCCAAGACTGGAGAAAGAGTTTTAAAAAGTGAGAATCGGTAGGCCTTATTATAAAATTTAAAACCAAACTCACTTCGAAAAGACTTTGTCCAATTTTTCTGTTGAATGAGTTCCAGTTCAATAGGAGATAAAGAAAAAAACTGTCCGGGATCCATGGTGATGAGTGCAATCACATTTGAAAAGGCATGGGTCATTTTAACGCTTGAGGTGCCACCTACAAAACTATATGTCATGTCGAATTTAGTACTCTCACTGACTTGTAAATTGACATTGCTCACAGCCTGTTTAATTTCATATATTTTCTTAAACTGAGGATCCGTTTTAAGAGCATTGTCACTGTGATATTCGGCAAGCCTTTTCGCCATGTACTGGGCGAATTCTCGGCGTGCGGTATCTAGTTGAGAGGAAGTCAGCACTCCCGCACTGACAAAATAGCCCTGCCGATTGATCAAATAATAATTTTCTTCTTGTTCCGTTCTTCCAAATATTTGTTGATACTTGAAAATAAATTCCTGAGAGAGTTCATGGTTAAAAACTTTTTCATTGAAGTTAGGGCCATTCAAGGAATCCGGTTTGTCTACCAAGACAAGCTCAACGGGATCATTTGAAACTTCATTTTCCACATCCATCAGATAGCCATTTGTGATTTCAGTTCCATAGGCAGATGAAGACGCACCAACGGGAAGGACCCACAGCAAAAGTAGCCAAATCGCGAATACCAGTTTTGAAGGAAAAAACAGTTCTCCCATACCTGTGAATATTGCAAACCAAGTGAAAAACCTTAAAACCAGTGACTTCATAAACCACTGAAATTTAACAGTTTTTTTAATCTCTAATTACCTATTGAAAAGTCTCCAAATTCCCTTGTCTAAGAAGAGTCCAAATATTCAAGATCCTTAAAAAAAGTTTGCAATTTCAATGGCTTAAGATGACCATGGGATCAATCAGAGATGACATCTAACGGCGAGGCTTTATTGTCAGAAACAGTACTAAATTTTCAGAGAAGGAAGGCCATACACACCATGGAACTCAAGCTTAGAGACGACCTTCATTTATCCAGAAAAATATGGCATATGACGGGCATTTTACTCATCGCATTTTGCATGAGTATTCTAGACCAGCGCGACGCACTTTTTTACTTGTCCGTCATGGCCCTGCTCATCATCCCTTTTGACATACTCAGATTAAAAAGACCGGACCTAAATCAAAAAATCGTCAGCTTGTTCAAAATAGTAATCCGCATAGAAGAAGTGAAGACGATTTCTGGATTCTCGTTTCTCATTGTTGGTTCAATGCTTGTGGTTATTTTGTTTCCTAAACCGGTGGCCGTTTTATCCATGCTTCTCTTAGCATTCGGAGATCCAATCTCAAGCGTTTTTGGAATTCTCTTCGGAAAAGATAAGCTTTGGGGAAGAAAAAGTCTGCAGGGTACCCTTGC
>JBBQPV010000313.1:0-3580 GCA_038216925.1 Bdellovibrionia bacterium | reverse complement strand
CAGAAGAAGAATCCCCTGGTCTATAATTTCTAGAGTTACATTAACACTGGGCATTGAAGATATTTTAAGCTATTTAATAGACTTTAGCCACCATCTCCGAAGCCGTTTTGCGGTAGCGCAGAAGATCTTCTCGTCTCATTTGCCCCGATAGTGGCCCTAAATGCTGCAGGACATGAGAGGCGTTAATTGTTCCCCAAATCATTGCCTCTGCCAGGGTTTCGCCACCAGCCAAAGCCGCTATAAACCCGGCGCAATATGCGTCTCCCGAACCTGTTTTTTCAACAATTTGCGCCGGAAAAACCCCTGCTTTTAAAACCGTGCCTCCATCACTCGCGTATGATCCTTCTTCACCGTCGGTAATTAGCACGATTTTTGGCCCTAGAAGATGAAGCTTAGAAAGTAGATCATGTACATCCACGTGCGCAGATGTATCGATTTCCAGAATTTTTTTTGCCTCTTCCAAGTTACAAGCCAGAAGCTCACACCGCTCCAAAGTGTGGGGAAATCGCTTGATATTTGCTTTTATCTGAAATGTTCCTGGCGAAAATGCCAATTTCGCATGAGTGCGATCAACATAGTGGGCAACTTCATCCACTATATTGCTGTCGATAAAAGATTCGGACACGGAAGTAAAATAAATCCAGCTAGTACTTGTCATATCCGGTAGGTGATAGAACCACGGCTGGTGATAAACAAAGGCTGTTCGCTCTCCTTGAAAAGTAATTATTATCGACGTGTTGGAACTTTTGCTCGGATCAACCTCTATGTATCTAGGGTCAACTCCGACTTCAGCTAAAGTTTTTTTGATTAAATGCCCATCACTGTCGTCGCCTAAATTTGTGTAAATAGCAGTTTTTAAACCTAGCTTAGCGCAAGCCGCCGCAACATTTGAAGCATTGCCAGCCACTCCCCTGGCTAATCCTTCAACAGGAATCTTGTCCCCGTAACGCACACAGATCTTGCATTCTTCGTGGTTGATATCACACTCAACAGTCGCATCGTGAATTTTTATAAAGGTGTCGATTGTTGAATCGCCAATTGTGATTATGTCAAAGTTTTCTGTGGTCATATTTCAAATGAAGGGGTTTTGTGATTGTGAATCAAACTAGGCAGCTTAAGCTTGAATTCGTCGATTGCCTCTATAACTTGCTCAGGTTTGTTTACGATTTTAAAAACTTGCCTCTCTTCTGAGCGAATGTACATTCCACGAGTAAAAGCAAAAATGATCTCCTGCCAAAAGTCTCCATATAAAATTAGCGGCTTATGATGTCCAAAATATAGTCGTGCCAAACCCCAAGCCATGGCAAATTCACTAATCGTACCAGTACCACCATTAAAAATTACGAAAATTTGACCTGCTTCAAGTAATTTTAATGTTCTTGTCAGGTAATTTTTTTCAACGAATAGT
The DNA here is from genome assembly GCA_038216925.1 of Bdellovibrionia bacterium. GTDB lineage: Bacteria > Bdellovibrionota > Bdellovibrionia > JABDDW01 > JABDDW01 > JBBQPV01. The sequence continues at coordinate 2,172 of JBBQPV010000313.1, read as the reverse complement.
TCATCAACGTCGTTGCTCTCATCCCGGCCTTCAAAAAATGGGCTATCATCTGGGTAAAACGTAATGCCAATTGCATGGCCACCTACGCTATGTGCACCAAGAGTAGAGGCTTTCATGATGCCTGGGCCGGCACCGTTGATCACCGTATAACCTTCTTTGGCGCAAAGTGCAGCCACTTGGTACGCAGCTTTAAAAGGATCATCTGCCTCTTTGGCGTCAGCATAACCCAAAAATGTAATTTTAGAAATTATCGGTGTTTTAGAAGTTTCTTGGGCAGAACTCATCAAACTTAATTATCATTTAACCTGGGCTGCCTTAGCAAGTTTTTCAAAAGCATTGTGAAAATCGCGAGAATTATAAAGTGCTGACGAAGCCACTAAAAAATCTGCCCCTGCGCTCGTTAACTCTCCTGCATTTTCAAAATTTACGCCTATATCAATTTCAATTGGCACGCTCGGCATCAAATCTCTAACTACTTTTATCCTGTTGTAAGTATCTGCACCTAATTCTTGCCCGGAGTATCCTGGTTTGCCCGTCAAAAGAAGCAACAAATCAATATCATCTGCATAATTACAAATAGGTTCTATGGGTGTTTCTGGATTCAGCGAAATTCCGACCTGTTTCTTGTGCTTTTTAATGTTGTAAATATTTGCATTTACAAGCTCTTCTGTTTCAATAGGAAAAATAATTCTCGAAACAAAATCTAAATCCTTCAAATCTTCAATATACTTACTGGGTTCTGCCACCATTAACTGAATTTCAAGGTTGCCGCTTGAACCAAACTTTTTAATAGTTTCAACTCCAATAGTTTGGCTTGGTGCAAAAACGCCGTCAACAACGTCAATTTGCACAAGATCCGCAGAATGTTCAGCAAGCCTTAATCGTTTTTCGTAGTCAAGCTCGTCCGCAGTCAAAATACCCGGTATTATTACTGCCACGTTTCTGCCTCACAAATCATAACTTTCACCGATTTGGGGTATTGTTGCTTCAAGATTTAATTTATTATTTATTTCCTGCGCCAAAACGGTTGATTGTTCTGTTTCTCCATGAACCAAGAAAATATGCTTAAGACCGTCTATTTTGCTTATCCAGTTAACCAGTTGTGGCATGTCAGCATGCGCGCTATAAGAGCCGATTGATTTTACTTGTGCCCTAACTTCAATTGGCTTACCAAATATTTTGACTTGATGCTCACCTTCAAAAAGACGGCGTCCCAGCGTCCCGCGAGCTTGATATCCCACAAATAGAATAGCATTTTTTCCGTCCGGCAAATAACGCTCAGCATGATGCAAAATTCTGCCGCCGTTCATCATTCCCGAACCGGCAATTATTACTTTAGGGTTCTTTGCGTCGTTTATTTCTTTAGATAGATCTACGGTCGGTGTAAGGTGGAATCTGGAAAGACCAAAGAAATCTCCATCAGCATTTTTGCGCATAATTTCTTGATTAAAATATTCTGGATATTTTTTAAAAACTTCGGTAACTTTTATTGCTAGGGGGCTATCCAGGTAAAAATCAGGTTTGTCACAGCCCTGTACACTGCAAAAGTCATCAATATCGTGCAATATTTCCTGAGTTCTCTCAATCGCAAACGAGGGAATCAAGAGTACTCCGTTTTGTGCAATTGTTGCATTAATGATCCCGGCTAGTTTTTCGCGTCTCATGTTAACATCCTCGTGAACACGGCCTCCGTAGGTACTTTCACAAATTACAGCATCTGCCGAATCTATAAATTTAGGAGGCTGTAAAAGTAAGGAGGGCGAGTTTCCTAAGTCACTTGTATAGGCGAGAATTCTACTGTCCGCTTCAAGCTTTAAAACAGCTGAGCCCAAGATATGTCCAGCGTTTTTTAAAATTATTTTGACTCCAGGCGCAATTTCAAATGATTCGTCATACGAAATGGGCTCGAAAAGTTCCATGGTGCCCAATACATGCTCCTTAGTGTAAAGGGGATCATGATTGTCTCGTCGGGATTCCTCACGCATTAATTTTTCAGTGTCCTCCAAAACTAGAGCGGTTAAATCTCGAGTTGGACCGGTAGAAAATATTTTGCCGCGAAATCCCTCCTTATATAGTTTGGGCAATCTGCCTACATGGTCCAAGTGGGCATGGCAAACGATTACTGCAAATACCTCGCTCGGCAAGTAGGGGAACGGCTCATAATTGCGTTCC
>JBBQPV010000312.1:0-3581 GCA_038216925.1 Bdellovibrionia bacterium | reverse complement strand
TTGCAGGGGCCTTAAGCGATGAAGACATCCATTTTCTTTTTGATATGACTTTAAAAGGCGTTACTGACGTCATGAGGGCTCAAGATCCAAGGGTTGTCCTTGAGATGCTTCTTTTGAGAATGTCCCAGGCGCCGCATCTTTCTTCCATAGAGGAAATTCTCTCTCGCCTTGAGGGTGGGGGAATCGGGCTGCGAGCAGATTTATTAGAAAAGCGAGAGCCCAGCGAGGATTCAGATCCAGAAGATAATCCGGTGAAGACCATTCAATCATTGCAACCGCCATCTATGGGAGGCTTTGCTGCTCCTAAGGCAACGGCAGTTCCCCCATCAACTTATACTTGGGGAAATTTATTAGAAAATATAAAGCGTGAAAAGCCACTGCTCGGGGCAAAACTGGAATATGCCAGTATGGAAATTAGCGGAGAACATATGGTGATTTTTTTCCGCAAAGAGCAAGAGTTTTTCTTTAATCAAATCTCTCAAAAAGACGTAGTCAAACAGCTTGCTGAGCTTGTGCAAAAGTATTGGAATAAGACTTATACTGTGGAAGTGAAACTTGGAGAGACACTTAATGAGGGAACTTTATCCCCCCAAGAAACCATCGCTACAAAAAAAAATGAAGATCAAAAAAAACTCTTAGAAAAAATTGAAAATCATCCTATGGTTAAGGAAGCCAAAAATATATTAAAAGCTAAAGTGACAAATGTGAAGGAGTCCCAATGAGAAATATGCCAGGCGGAATGCAAAACTTTTTAAAACAAGCCCAACAAATGCAAAATAAAATGGCTAAAGTTCAAGAAGAATTAGCTGCCAAAACCGTAGAGGCCACCAGTGGGGGCGGAGCCATCAAAGTCACCATGACCGGCCAACAACAAATCAGCGCCATTGTTATTTCCCCTGATGCAGCCGGAGATGCGGAAATGCTCCAAGACTTAGTGATGACCGCGGTAAATGATGCGGTTAAACAAAGTAAAGCCATGGCGGAAGAAGAAATGGGCAAAGTAACCGGCGGGATGAGTATTCCGGGAATGTTTTAATGGGATATAAAATAGCGGCTTTAGATAATTTAGTCGCCGAGCTTGCTAAGCTCCCCGGACTGGGTGAAAAATCTGCCCAACGCATCGCTTTTTATGTGCTTCGGTCAAAAAATCAATATGCGGAAAAATTAAGTCAGGCTTTAGTTGACGTCAAAGCGATGATTCATGATTGTCCCAAATGCTTTAATTTTACCGATAAAGACATTTGTTCTATCTGTGCGGATACGTCCAGGCCAGAGGATGTTTTATGTGTGGTTGAAGACCCGGCCGACATTTTGCGCATAGAAGAATCGGGACTCTTCAGACCCAAGTACCACGTCCTCCAAGGTGTATTGTCTCCTCTTGATGGCATGGGCCCTGATCAAATTCGGCTGAAGGAACTTTTGGAGCGGGTGGGTACAGATCCAGTTAAAGAAGTGGTTTTGGCCCTTGATGCAGATATTGAAGGGGACGCCACCTGTGTTTATTTGACAAAATTTATCAGAGAGCGAAATATAAAAGTAACCAAGATTGCTCACGGGGTACCCATTGGCGGAAACTTGGATTACGTGGACACCAGAACGTTGGGTCGGGCGCTGGAAAATAGAATCGAGCTCAAATAAATGTCTTTTATAAATTATAACGCCAAGGAAATTCACTGCAAGATTGTGTATTACGGTCCAAGCCTTGGTGGAAAAACCACAAACATTCAGTGGGTGTATCAGAAAACCGCCACAGATCAAAAAAGTAAACTCATCGCTTTGAATACCGAAAATGAACGCACATTGTTTTTTGATTTCTTGCCGCTGTTCATTGGGGAAATTAGAGGATTCACCACTAAATTTCACTTGTACACTGTTCCCGGCCAAGTGGTTTACGATGCCAGTAGGAAATTAATTCTCAAAGGGCTTGATGGAATTATTTTTGTGGCAGACAGCCAGGCTGAGCGCTTAGAAGAAAATATTGAGAGCATGAATAATTTAGAAACAAATTTGAAACAGCAAGGGTATGACATCAAGCAAGTGCCGCTGATCATGCAGTATAATAAACGAGATTTGAAAAACGTGACGCCGGTGCATGAATTAAGAAGGATTTTAAACCGATATAATTCTCCAGAGTTTGAAGCCTGCGCTACACAGGGTACAGGTGTTTTTGAGTCACTAAAGACCTTGAGTAAATCCATCGTGAACATATTAAAAGGCGGCGACCTCTAAAATGTAGCTGCTTCTTTTTTCGCCCGGGGGTCGGACATGAAGATTTTTTTTATTGGTTTCATTTTTCTAGCTGCTGGTTCGCTTTCCCAAGCCTGTCCTGATATTGGTGGCACTTATACCTCTCTGAAGGGTAAAACGGCCGTTAACGTTCAAGGTATGGAAAATGGTCTGACAACTCTCAGGCTTGACGTCGTTCCTGTAACTTTTATCTTAGACGGACGCTCTCATATGTCTCAGTACTTAATTAGTTATACGGCCGTGTGCTCTGGTGAAACCATTGACGTCAAACTCAAAGGTTACGGCAAGCGACGACGAATAGTTATTACCAAAACCCTCAATGGATACCGCTATGAATCCGACGAGCCCAGGCACCCAGGCGATGAGTACGTCCGTCAATAATTCTGCTGCAAGGGGCTTGCGGTCTTGACATTGAGACCGTGCTCTTTTAATTTGAACCCTGTCCATGTTCAGGTGTAGCTCAGTCGGTAGAGCAGGTGACTGTTAATCACCGTGTCGCAGGTTCGATTCCTGCCACCTGAGCCATTTAAAATGTCTAGTGAGGAAGTGTTTTTGAACAAAAAGGCGATTTCCTTTGATCCCATAAACAAAGCATTAACAAGTTTTGAGCGGGCAGTTCAGCAGCCCAAAAATGAATTCAACCGAGATTCCGTCATTCAGCGTTTTGAATATACTTTTGAACTCTCATGGAAGCTCATGCAGAAGCTTCTGGAGGCTGATCGACCACTTGATGACAATAGCGTCAAAGGCATACTTAGAGAATCTGGGAAACAACACCTTATCGGTTCAGTGGAAAAATGGTTTGAATTTCAACGGGCCAGAAATTTAACGTCCCATACTTACAATGAAGACGTTGCCGAAGAAGTTTTTAAAATCGCCATCACCTTTCCATCTGAGGCCCATTTATTTATCTTGGCAGCTCGAAAAAGAATTGATGGGAAATGAAACTGCATATCTCAGAGTCTGAGAAAAAAATCGTTCTCGAGGCGATTCGCAAGTATTTCCCGCAGGCTAAAATCTCATTTTTTGGATCTAGAGTCCATGGGCACCACAAAGAATATTCAGACTTGGACGTCTGTGTTGATGACAGTAAGCCTCTAGATTTGAATAAGTTTTCACTGCTGCAAGAGGATCTATCAAATTCTAATGTTCCGTACCAAATTGACATCGTGGATTGGAATCGAATTACATCCGACTTTCAAAAAGTAATCCAAGCATCAGGTTCGATTCCTGCCACCTGAGCTATTTTTAAACTTCGCCTCGGAAAACTCTAAAACTTTTTAAGAAAATTAATTATATTAAAACTTATGCCAAAAGGGGCTTCATAAGATCAT
>JBBQPV010000311.1:0-3590 GCA_038216925.1 Bdellovibrionia bacterium | reverse complement strand
CCACTGACTTGCAAGTCTTTGTTATTGATGATGGTTCTGATGAACCCGTTGGAAAAATAATCTCGCCATCTGCAAGAGTGACGATAGTGAGACACCCGTCTAACTTAGGAAAAGGAAAGGCCCTTCAACGAGGGTTTAAGGAACTTTTATCCCGCGGTTACACACATATGATTGCCATGGATGGTGACGGCCAGCATCTCTCCAGCGAGATTCCCATTCTGGTAGCCCGCTCCGAAAAATCACCTTGGGATTTAGTGATTGGGAATAGAAAACTCACCAGCGTCACAGTTCCGGGAAGCACAAAATTTGGAAGAATGTTTTCAAATTTTTGGGTGACCTATGAAACAAACGTAAAGATTGCTGATTCTCAATGTGGATTCAGGGTTTATCCGTTATTTCAAGTTCAGAATATGAAATTTTGGACAAAAGGATTTGATTTTGAAATAGAAATTTTAATTCGACTTCTTTGGAAAGGGGTAAAAATTCAAGAAGAAGAAATTGATGTGCACTATCCCCTGCCAAAAGATAGGGTGAGTCACTTTAATAAGTTCTGGGACAATGTTAAACTGACTACTCTTAATGCGTTTTTTGCCGTTGTGTCCTTACTAAGATCCAATCGAGAACCTAAAAAAGCGGCGCTGGCAGTGGGAATTGGAGTGGCGGTCGGTTGCACACCGTTGTTTGGATTTCATACCGCCATTATTTCAATCATTTCGATTTTATTTAGACTCAATGCTGTCTGGTTGTTCATTGGAACTCAGATTTCCATTCCACCTTTGGTGCCAGCCATTATTTTTGCGTCGGTAGCGATCAGCCGCCACCTTATTCCCGCTCGATTTCCCTTTGACTGGTTTCTAGGCTCTTTAGTGTTAGGACCGGCTTTAGGAATTACTTTGGGGCTCATTACGTATTTTATTTCCAAGGCTTTGCAAAAACCCAAGACAGTTGCTTGGACTGGAAAATCCCGTGGGGGAAAATTTGGAAATATTTTTTTAAAAAATATGACCATTAAATTTGGTGTGAGACCTATTTATTTTTTACTCTATTTTATTGTAGCTTATTTTTATATTACATCTCCCAAGGCGAGACGTTCGGGAAATGAATATTGGCGTACAATAAGACCCAATGTAAACTGGTTTCAAAGACAAATATTAGTGTATGGGCAAATTTATGTTTTTGCACAAATCATGGTGGACCGAGTTTACCAAAGCGCGTCCCCAACTCCGCGGTTTTTAGCTAAACCTCATAATCTGGAAAATATTACCGAACCTATGAATAGTAAAAAGGGACTTATCATGGTGACTGCCCATGTGGGCGGATGGGATTTGTCTACCGCTCTTCTTAAAGGACATGGTGCTCCTGGGGAAATCCTGACCGTACAGTATGAATCTCCGGAGATGAGCTTGAGCAAAATAAAAGAAAAAACCGATAACGAGCATATAAAGACTCTACACATTAATACTGAAAGTTTACCCATCATGACAATCCGTGAATGGTTATCTCAAGGAAAGTTATTGGGACTGATGGGGGATCGACCTTTTGGAAATCAGTTTGAACTAGTTCCTTTTTTTGGAAAACTTGCTGTCTTTGATTGCAGTCCATTTCGGATAGCAGCGGCATGCCAAGTGCCGTTAATATTCACATTTGGGTTTAAGGCAAAAGGGAATAACTACGATTTTTTTGCCACTACCCCACGTATTTATGATTATGACCCTGCTTTACCTAAGACGCCCCAAGCCTTTGAATGGACAGCTGAATATGCCAAAGTTCTGGAAAGTTTCATGATCCGTTATCCCAAGCAGTGGGCAAATTTTTATCCTTTCTGGTCAACTATTCCATCTTTTTGACTTTCTAGTCATTCTGTAATACAAAACTGACACAAGTGGCCATTACTCTATGGAGGAGAAAAGTGAAAAACGTTTTTTTAGTTCTCGTATTAGCTCTTTTACCTGAAATTTCATCAGCTCAAGTGCAAGTAATCGCAGCAAAAACATGGGTTCCTTCTTATGCGGGTCATGCTGCTGTTGAGACGGCAAGAAAGTGCACCATCTCCGCAAATGTTGTCGAAGACACTATGTGGGGTCCAATTAACCCGGCAAATGGCCAAAGACCAACAAAAAAAGTTAATCATCGAACCCTTTATTCTCCCGGTGTAGTTGCTAGCGCACCGCAGGCATTGGGAATGATCAAACAATCTCAACAATTTGGCGCCGCTGGCCGTCCAGGAATAGTAGATTTAGCAAAGATCACCTACTTTGGATTTCTGCCTGTGCCAAAATCTGAAGCCATTTCTGTCATGCTCAAGACCCAACAACTGGGAGTGGGCGCGGGTTGGCAGGTTAACTCCAGTCCGTCCACAACATTTCTTTTGCAATTCATTGACAAGAATTGCCCTTAATTTAAAATAATTTTTAGGAGATTTTATGAAAACACTAATGCTTGTTTTGGGTTGTTTAATATTCACACTTTCATCCCACTCAGTAATTGCCGCGCAAACTTGCGGCGGTGATGGAGATGGAAGTTCTTCATTTAACTGCGAATCCGGCACCGGAGATGTTTTCCTTGACGGGTACACCGGGTCCGACGGGGTAACTGTTGTCCGTATATTTGAAAAAAACCGCCGCGAAAAAATTTATTCAGGCGTGGAAAACCAAGAATTCAAATTGCAATCAGCGGCAGTTGTAGATTTCAGTAAGAAATCTTTTTCAGCGGAAGGGACTAACGGATACAATAGATTTTCGCTAGTGAGCATGCCCAAAGCGCTAAAAGTTCAGTGCCGCCACGACAGCGCGAAATTTGTTGCCACATTGACTTATCGATTTGTTGGATACCAAGACAGACAAATTCCAATGAGTTGTTACTTTGGCTACAGCCACTAAGTTTTATAGCTCGTAACCTTCAACGGAGACGTCTGCTCTAAAGCGCGGGCTTTGAATCTTTAATTTATTTGGAATTTTGTTTTTATCATACCCGCTTAAATTAAAAATAAAGGTTTCAGCATTCACTTGTCCTTCTAATTCTAGAGGTAATCCGCTGGAGTCCCGAGCTTTCACCACCAATTGACTATCACTTTGGGTCTTAGCTAAAAAAACCAATCTGAGAACAGAATAATACGCTCTGATTTTCGGCTCAAATGGTTTCATCTGTTCCATGTATAGTTCTGTAGACACTTCACCTGTTTTTAAATTTTCTTTAATTTTAAATAGCGTTGTTCCAAAATATGACAACGCGACAACATTGATTTCACTTTCATCCATCCGCAATGCGCCGCTGAAGCGAAAGGATTTTTCTGAATTGGGTGGGATGATTGCAGTGAGATCAATCTGATGACGGTACTTTCCCGGCGGAAAAACACGGTCATTAAAACTCTGTGGGTTTGTTCGAACTTTTAGAGATGAGCATCCGCAAAGTAAAACAGCCAAAGCGGCAACTAAGTTCTTGATCATTTAGCCGTCTCCCCTTTTTCTAGAAATCGTGTGAAGGCCGGAATGCCCCAAACAGCGCCCACGTATGTTCCCACACATCCAAAGAAAAGAGTTTGTCCCAAACTAGATAAGATGGGGTGTTTACAAAAAAGGAGAGGAATAAAT
>JBBQPV010000310.1:0-3602 GCA_038216925.1 Bdellovibrionia bacterium | reverse complement strand
GGATCACGAATATTACCTCATGCAAAGTGAGTTTTACACCAAAGGACTTAATGGCGATCAGGGTTTGCAACCCTTTAGCATGGTTAAAGCCATTCAAGAAAAACCTGAGTATGTCGTTTTCAATGGATCAGTGGGTGCATTGATGGGCGCCAACGCTCTTCCTGCGAAAGTTGGAGAGACAATCAGACTCTTTGTTGGGAACGCGGGCCCCAATCTCACCTCTTCATTTCACATCATCGGCGGAATATTGGACACGCTTTATCTGGAGGGTGCAATGTCCACGCCGTTCCAAAATGTCCAAACAACAACTATTCCTCCCGGGGGCGTCGCCATTGCTGAAATGAAACTTAAAGTTCCGGGCACCTTTATCATCGTGGATCATGCGCTTACACGAGCCTTTAACAAAGGCGCTCTCGCTCAGATCAAGGTAACCGGCGAAGAAAATAAATTAATTTACTCCGGAAAAATTTCAGACGAAGTCTATCAACCCGAAGGCTCTGGCATCCGCGTGGCAGAAATGCCATTTAGGAAAGCGCCATCGGCGCATAATAAAGTAGAGCGCATTAAAAAAGGAGAAACAGTCTTCAAGACGAACTGCATCGCTTGTCACCAGGTTACAGGCCTTGGAATTCCAAATGCATTTCCGCCGCTCGCCGGGTCGGACTTTCTCAACAAAGATAAGTTTAGAGCAATCAAAACCGTCACGGGCGGGCTTCAAGGTAAAGTTGTCGTTAATGGAAAAGAATTCAATGGCGTCATGCCCGCATGGAATCTTCCTGATGAGGATATCGCGAATGTTTTGACCTACGTTTACAACACCTGGGGCAACTCTGGAAAAGAAGTAACGCCGTCTGAGGTGAAAACTCATAAGATTAAACCCGGAGAGGTCAATAAGACTGCCGAATGACAAGCGCTCTTGCTCTCGCTTTTTTTGTTCTCTTAAGTCAAGTAAGTACAGTCAAAGCTTTTTCAGATGAAAAAATGGTTCTGGTTCCAGCGGGGCAGTATGTTCCGTTTTACCCAGAAAAAGATAAAGACTCCAAATCAGAGCCCGAGGTGCAAAGGCCGGTGCAGATCAAGTCATTCAAGATGGATATTTTTCCCATTACCAATGCTGACTATTTGGAATTTGTGAGGCGAAATCCAACCTGGCAAAAGTCAAAAATCAAAAGTATCTTCGCCGACTCTCATTACCTTCAGAACTGGAAAGGCGATCTTCAATATCCCAGAAAAATAAAGGCTCAGTCAGCCGTGACATTTGTTTCGTGGTATTCGGCGAAGGCTTACTGCGAATCTGTAGGAAAGACACTGCCAACGGTGGATCAATGGGAATATGCTGTCTTTGACAATGGTCATCTTGAGAAAAAAACAAAAGAGCGTGCTCTAAAATGGTATAGTGAGCCCAACATGAAAACTATGCCTTCCGTGGGAAGCACTTTCAAAAATGGATTTGGTGTTTACGATTTACAAGGTCTTATTTGGGAGTGGACCTATGACTTCAATACACCCCTAGGCGGTGATCCCAATGTATTTTGCGGGAGCAGCGCTGTTGGAACAACGAGCTCTTCAGACTACGTGAACTATATGCGATTTGCTTTCAGGGCAAGTTTGAAAGCTTCTTATACGACAGCCAATCTCGGCTTTAGATGTGTGAAAGAGGTGGTCCTATGAAAATGAAATTCCTTCTAACTATATTATCTCTCACGTTGTTTAATTCATATCCTTTAAGAAGTTGGGCTAACTCCATTGACGGAACTTCAATTTATAATCTTTCTACACAATGGACAACCCAAGATAAAAGAGAAATTAAATTAGAAGCGTTCCGAGGTCACCCCGTTGTGATTGCGATGATTTACACGAGTTGCAAAGATGCATGCCCTCTTTTGGTTTCAGATATGAAGATGATCGAAAAAGAAACTCCAACTGATAAGTTGACGAATATAAAATTTGTTCTTGCCTCATTTGATCCAGATACTGATTCCCCCGAGAAACTGACCCAATACGCAAAGGCTCATGACCTAGATCTCAAAAGGTGGACTTTGCTTCATGGGTCAAAAGAAAATGTGAGAGAACTTTCAGCTCTTCTTGATATTCGTTACAAAAAGTTAAGAAATGGAGATTTTTCACATTCAAGCATCATCACGATTCTTGATTCGGAAGGGAAAATCCAGCATCAGCAAATTGGATTGAATCAAGATTCAAAAGAAACGGTCGAGATTTTACGAAGATTTGTGAAATAAAATCCTTTTAAAAAAAACAAATGACCAAAGGATAAGAGCAAAAATCCACATAATGCTTGCGTAACCAAGGTGTGATCTATAGGTCCCCATTGTGAATGGCGCGAGAACTCGCGTCACCATTGCAGCCAGGATAAGAATTCCTGCCCATTTGAGCCCTCTTGATTTACCCTCAAGATCATATTCTTCATCTCCGTGGGCAATTGTCACTCGGGTTGCAATCATCAAAGTCAAAAGACTAAATCCACCAATGAAAGTAACATGCATCAGGTGAACCCCATAGCTGGGGAATAGGGAATATCCCCATAAGCCAATAACGATACACCAACCTGAAATCCAGATCCACCTGCTGAGCCACGTTTTTTCAAGGGGAAGCTTGTGAAGTTGCCAAAATCGAAAAGCGATAATCGTTGGAACGAGCGCGCGTAAGGTGCGGCCTATCTGGCTATTCATAAAGGCTTCTATAAAGAACGACAATCCAAGTGCAATCATTAGAATAAGGAGTAGCCACATTTGGTTTGTTAAGAATTTCGGTTTGGGAGAATTAGACATCGTAATTTGAACAAGAGGCATTTCTTCCCAGCCCATGAGGGCCGGCAGGAGTCTTGAGCCGACCCCCAAAACGAGTGAAAGCATCATGCCTTGAAAAAAAAGATTATGGCCCAGCATAGACCAATTCCCAGAAACCGTGCCAATGTCGTCCAAACAAATGATGGCCATTCCGCACAAGCCGCAAAGTATGCCAAATCCAACAAAAATAAAGGTTGGTGGCGGATCATCTTTTCGTTTTAAGACTCTTTTGACCCCATAGAAAACTAAGAAAACCATCTCGACTAGAAGGCACCGGTGAAAAATGATGGGTTGATTTAGGATTCCTGCTATTGCTAGTAACAGGCTCAAAAAAATAGCCATGCCCAATTCCTGGGATGATGCCTTGTTGGTATCGGTAAAAGCAGGGATTGCTGTCATAAGAAATCCGACAGCCATCAAAAATAAAAATCCTCCAATCATAATGGTCGCATGGTAGGTACCGGGATAAATCGAAGTCACTTTGAAACCATAAAGGAGCCATGAGCCAACGCCCCAGGTTCCCATGAACAAACCAATCGGAAAAATCGCTCTATAAGGGTCAAATCTCAAATTCACACTTCGAACGTAGTCCTGATTCTTCATCTATTCAAGTTGTTCTAGCCCTGTTTTGTCTAACAAAGGCGCCATTTGAAATTGCGCTCCCGACAAACCAACCCACTCAGTGCGGATACGGCGATACTGAGCTTGGGGCAAAATATAGATTTGTGGATGAGACGGACCGCATAGCCCTCCCAAACTTCCTACAACCTACGGAAGTGCAAAATTTCCTAATGG
>JBBQPV010000309.1:0-3612 GCA_038216925.1 Bdellovibrionia bacterium | reverse complement strand
GAATGGAAATAAATTCCCAACTCCCGGCCATCGCAACTAGCTCCCGTCTCCATTGAGCAGAAAATCTCCCGTTCACATAAAGATTATCTGAAGCCCACTGCACCCCGCTTCCGCTCTTGGTGACGGCTTCAAGTTGAATGGAGTTTTCAGGCATATCTAGGGGGGAAAGTACTTCTGAGTTCGTGCCCAAGGTTGAAAGAGAGGAATCACGAAATTGTAAAAGCATGTTCTCTAAACTGGAAAAATGGCTAGGGCTGAAATAACTGGCCATAGAAGGCCGATGATTTGTGAGCATTTGGAGCATCATGGGTTGTAGGGATCCCTGACCGAGATTTTGATTCAGGAGACCTAAGCTCAAACCTTGGCCATCGAAATTGTTAGTGATGTTTCCCCATGCATTAGCCCCTTCATAACTTCCGGAAATGTCCAACCCCAGAGCCATAGCGCTTCGATCTGTATCAACCATAGAGTCAGGCCATGAAACCCCTGTGAAATCTAAACCTGAGCAAAACGCCGGGACAAATCCAGACCCCCCTGAAACATGAACCATATACTTATTAAAATTGGGAACCGGCCCACACGCCGTTATCAATAGGAAAGAAGCCACTAAACTGTTTTTGAGGGATTTTTTGAGCATATAATCTCATCGCCCGGAGATGAAATTATCTTTAGAATTTTAACGGAAAACTAGACGAGACTTTTTTAGTTTAAAAGTGTCTCTTGCCCATCATAGCAATATTCTTTTTCCAACTGTCGTTTTTCACCATTCACAACACCGACGCCATTTACAATGGACATTTTCCTGGCTCTAAAGGCCGCCTGCCACTGAGATGAGACATCGGATTGCCTGATATCAATAATTTTAATAAGTTTTTGTGTTTCCGATGCTCTTGGACTTCCTGATAGCCAAGTATGATATTCATTAAAATTTTGAGTAGAAATACTTCCATCCTGGACAACTATGTCAAAGAGGAGGAGAAAGGCTCTGACCTGTCTCACTTGAAGTTCCTTCATGTAAGTCATTGCGGCCTGGTGATAGACAAAAGCACGGTGAGCTTGAACATCCACGTAATTCTGAGTGTTGGCCATGGCAGTCAGTTCGTTTTTCCATTGGGGAATGAACCTTCCATTTGAATATAGGTTATTCACCGCCCACTGCACACTACTCAAATCAGAGGCAGTTGATTCCACTTTCATCAATGTATCTAGGAGCGACATTGAACTAACAGCTTTTCCCTGCCACCTGTCCAGCATTGTCACTAAACTTGAAAGATGAGCGGAAGAAAAAATACTTTGGAGGACACTTAAAGAAGAGTCCCGCATTTGAAGGAGCATCGGTTGGAGAGAGCCTTGCCCCAGACATTGGTTTAATAAGCCTAAACTCACACCTTGGTGATCAAAATTGTCTGTGATATTTCCCCAACCCGTAGACCCCTCAAAACTTCCCGAAATATTGAAGGCCAATACGTCAGCGTTCTTTTCCGGGTCCGTAAAATGTGTGGGCCAATTTACACCGTTAAAGGGAAGGTTGGAGCAAACCTTAGGTCTGAAATTTCCATGATCTCCTCCCAATCCACTTTTCATGGAATCAATTCCAGTAGACAGGTTTTGACCGCAGCCAAGGGCACTGCCCGCGACTATCGCGAGCACAAGTATATTTAGTTTTTGCATACTTTGATTATCTCAAAGATGCACAATCAGTCGAAGTCTAGAAATTTTTTCTAGACCCGACTGAAGTTTAAATAATTTTTATTTTGTAGTGAATTCCACAACTAAATACAGAACAACCGCTAATGCAAGCCCACAATGGATTACCCCGGCGACCTTAGTCAGAGGACCCGTCTTTTTTCCAAACAATGCGTTGGCCTCAAGAGCCGCAAGAATCACACCTACTATGGCAGTTGTGCACCAAAGATTTGCATTAGGGCCAATATTTATTCCTAAGTGTGAAGCCGCACCCATGAAAAACAACATGGGAATTGAAAATAAAACGTTTGTTCTGGAGGCCATGAGAGCGCGTAGAGAATGCTTTGCTAAATTAGGATTAGCAGGACTTCCTTTTGATGTGTCCTCTGCATTTTTCATCACTACTTTTTGATTGGGCATGATCACAAACCAAACATTGGCCCACATTAAAGTTCCAAGGGCACCGCCGGTTGCAATGATCACCCACCACGAAGACCTAAGAAGGGACGCTCCGCCAGAATGGGCCACAGATGCTAGAATCAAAATTCCAGAAACCCATGTGAACATGGCTCCCCATCGAAACCACCAAAGGGCGCGGGGTAAGAGTTTCATTGTCACCTGAGATTTTGTTGGGGCATCGGTCTCCGCCATAAAAGAGCCTTGAACAAAATTAAAATAATAAAGTAAACCAATCCATACAATCCCAGACATGTAATGAATCCATCTGAGAAACATGAGCCATCCGCCGAGAGTCAAAATTGAAAGTGTCATCTGTAGCCTCCTAGTTTATTTGTCAGCTTCATCCTACCTAAAAAGATAGATGTTGCAATACTCTCTTTTTCGCATAAAACCAAAGTAGGAGTGAATGCAATGGCTGAACGAAAAACTTTTTTTCCTGAAATTGAACCTTATAAGATTCATCGATTACGCGTGTCAGAAATCCACGAGCTTTACGTGGAGGAGGTCGGCAACCCTCAGGGCCAACCGGTGGTCTTTCTCCATGGTGGGCCTGGTGCAGGTTTATCAAAAAGGCATCGCCGCTTCTTTGATCCGAAGCACTACCGCATTATTCTTTTTGATCAACGGGGTTCCGGAAAAAGTACGCCCCATGCAAATTTAGAAAATAACACAACATGGGATCTCGTGGACGACATTGAAAAAGTCCGTGAGTTTTTTAAAATAGAAAAGTGGTTGGTGTTTGGCGGTTCATGGGGAAGTACTTTAGCGCTAGCCTATGCGGAGACTTATCCGAAAGTAGTCACTGGACTTGTGCTACGGGGGATATTTCTTTGCAGAAAAGAAGAGATTGATTGGTTCTATCAAAAAGGCTGTGAATTGATTTTTCCAGATCACTGGGAAAAATACGTCGCTCCCATTCCTCAGTCAGAACGGGGCGAAATGATCAACGCCTATTATAAGAGACTGACAAGTACTGATGATAAAATCAAAATAGAGGCGGCAAAGGCTTGGAGCACTTGGGAGGGATCTACCATAAAATTACTTCCGGATCCGGTGACAGTGGCAGCCTTTGAAGATGACCAAATGGCTTTGTCCATTGCGCGTATTGAGTGCCATTATTTTATCAATAGATGTTGGTTTAAAACAGACAACCATCTCATAGAAAATATTGGAAAGATCAGACACATCCCTGCCGTAATAGTTCACGGACGCTATGATGTAGTGTGTCCTGTGAAAAATGCTTGGGACTTACACAAAGCATGGCCAGAGTCAAAATTAGAAATAATTCAAGACTCAGGACACGCCGCCGATGAACCTGGGATTCTGGATGCGTTAGTACGTGCTACCGAAAGTTTCAAAGAATAATGAAAATCATTTCTATGGTGCCTTCTTGGACAGAAACACTTCTGGAGTGTGGTGCTGAGGTTGTAGGACGCACTCGGTTTTGTATTCACCCTGAGAAATTAG
>JBBQPV010000308.1:0-3619 GCA_038216925.1 Bdellovibrionia bacterium | reverse complement strand
TGAAATTTTTTAATTATTTCTGGTCCAGCGCCCCAACTTGAAACAAAAGAGCTATAGGCATAGACCACTAGAATGGCAATCTGACCGGTCATACCCTTGCTTTCTTCATAGCCTGAAGCAAATTAATACGACGCCCTTTTAATCCTTTAACTGTGAAAACAAAATTTTCAAAGTCTGCGGTATCCCCTACTCGCGGTAGTCGCCCCAAGTGGGAAAGGACCGCGCCAGCAATAGTTGTGTTGTCTGATTTATCTATAGCGATTCCCAATTTATCTTCTACTTCATCAATGAGAGTTCTTCCTTCAATCATGTATGACCCGTCTCTAAGAAGTTGAATACTGCTTTTCTCTTGATCGTATTCATCTTGGATTTCCCCTACCAATTCTTCTAAAACATCTTCAAGGGTAACTAAACCTGAAGTAATTCCGAACTCATCGATTACGATGGCCATGTGGATCTTATTTCTTTGGAAATCTTTTAGTAATTTAGTGAGCGGCTTATTTTCCGGTACAAATAAAATTTCTCGGCGGATTTTTCTAAAATCTAGAGTTTCGCGACTCTCTTCGCTCTGCCACAAAACATCTTTAAAATTCACAAGACCGGTCACCTGATCAATGGAACCCTCACATAGGGGATATCGAGTGTGATTATTGTGTTTAGCTTTGTCTAAATTATCTTCAACCTTGGCATTGAGATCCAGAGAGACAATATCGTCTCTAGAAATCATTACGTACTTAGCGGTACGCTTTGAAAAATCAAAAACATTGTCAATGAGATCAAGTTTTGCGTCACTGAGAGCGCCTTTTTGTGCGCTGTCTGTGAGAACAAGTCTAAGTTCATCTTCTGAGAGCTTATCACTGGGCCTTGCCGCATCTTTTACGCCGAATGGACGAAGAATTAATTTTGCGGTCTGGTTAAATATGGTGAGGAGGGGCTTAAATATTCTTCGGAAAATATAAAACGCTGGAGCCAGAGTTAAGATATAGGATTCCGCGCGGCGTATGGCCAAAGCTCTGGGGACAAGCTCACCCAAAACCACTTGAAAAAAGGTTACTAGGACCACGGCGAGAACCGTTGCAATAGTGTGAGTGACTAAGGGACCTAAATTAAGAAATCCGTTAAAATTTGCGGTGAGTGCTTTTGCAATTGCGGGTTCACCAATACTTCCAAGGCCAATACTCATGAGAGTGATGCCCAGCTGCGTGGCTGCTAAGTAGCCGTCGAGATCCTCTAACATCCGGGAAACCAGGCCCGCCCGCTTATTGCCGTTATTGATGAGTTCCTGAATGCGGCTGCCCCGCACTTTGATGAGAGAGTATTCCGCAGCCACAAAAAACGCGTTAAAGGTGATGCAAAATAGGGAAAAGATAAATTCTTTTGTAATGTTCATGTGCTGCCTTGTGGTCCCAATATTAGAGTGGGCGGACCTGTTGGTCAATGAACATTACCAAATTTAGTGCTAAGCGTCAGAGCGAGAAAACTGTATGCTTTTATGTATGGTACAACCTGCATTTCCTCCGGGGCACCGCCCGGCACTTACTTTTTCATCCCCGGGAAGGCACCGCCCGCTTTTTTGTGAAATTAACGATCTAATGAGAGGCGCTTGATGAGCAAGACTTATGAAAAAAGGTGGTTGGTTCTTGGACCTTTGTTCGTAATCATCGGAGCGGGGCTCTGGGGCACTGAAACATTTTTCCGAGTCTACCTGAACACGCAGTTTGATTCGGAAATCCTCGTATTCCATGAACATCTCTTTTGTATTCTATTTACACTTCCCGTTGCATTAATTTACTTTTTTTCCCAATCCCGTCCCATAGCAGGGGCACCGCCCCACACCCTTCAACTTTCAAAGGTCTCCCGCCCTGCATGGATTTACCTCATCCTGAGCGGCACGATCGGTAGTGCACTGGGCACAACATTTTTTACAATGGCACTTAATGTAATGAACCCCTCGGTTGCAAACGTTCTCCTTAACTTCCAACCGCTAGTAAGCGTGTATTTCGCGAATTTACTTTTGGGCGAAAAATTAGGTCAGGGATTTTACAAATGGGGAATCATCGCACTGCTTATGGGTTTGATCATCGCCGGCAATGGTTTTGATTTTAAGAATCTAAATTTAAGTTTAGGGATCTTTTATATTTTCATCACTGCGCTGGCTTGGGGATTTAGCACTGTTGCGGGTCGGCGGGCGGTGACCGAAATTCCGTTACCAATCGCTACATTTGGACGATTTGTCATTGGCGCAGTCACACTTTTTATAAGCCTCTTGGTAAAAGGAAAATTTATTTCTGATTTACTAAAATGGAACTTACTTGGAAATGCCGAAGTGTTGAAAAATTTTTTACTGCTCAGTTTTGCAGCTGGGGTGGTTCCACTTTATTTTTATTTCAAAGGTTTGTCCCGAACTTCTGCTAGTGTGGGAGGTTTTTGTGAACTTACACAGACGTTCACCGCACTTTTACTTACCTGGGGAGTAATGGGGCAGGCACTGACGTTGGTGCAAGTAGTCGCTGGAGTTATTCTGCTTTTTGCTGTGTATATGGTTAATCTCAATTTTCACCGTATTAATGGTGTTGATATTTAATCCTTTTTTTATAGGGAACTAGGCCTAAAGATTCTAAAATATTCTGAATCACGTAATGTTTCACTGCTAGAAAATCTCTCCCCCAGCTGACAATTCTCGAATAGACCCGGTATTGCCAAAACTTATTTTCCCGTTCCCTAGTTTTACTTAGATTCAGAAGCTGTGGCGGGTGCCCCCAACCATCGGGTGAATCTCCGCGGCTTGAAATTTCCGAACGTAAAATTGGATATTTTTTCATGATTTCCTGTGCGATGTGTCCTGCCAGAACTCTAAAGAAATTTTGCAGATCCTTTCTGTGGTGCGCCCGAACAAGCGCGTGGATGTGGTTGTGTTCGATAGCCTTCTGATAAATTCGGATATTGAACCTCCTCGCAGAACGTGCGAATACTCTTTCAATATGTGCACGATGCCTAGTCAGTGCCCGCAAGCCAAATGCAAAATCCGATTTAAGAACAATATGCACAGGCTTTTTCAAGTTCAGGGGTCTCCGTTTCCTTCTCTTCCCCAAGATTAAAGATCCACCATGTTCGGTTGGACGATGTTTGTGAGCCCTGGCCTGCCCACTTTCGGAAACTTTAATTTCAAATCCTGTTCTCATAACAGGTGACAAATGCAAAGCGAGGACTGACGCCAGGTCTAACAAATCAAATACTAATAAAATGAACTGGTCGGATCCCGACGGAGGACGGACATAAAAAGAGGGGGCGGTGCCGTAGGATTTGGCAAAAACCAAACCCGGGTGGTGCCTCCCAAGCACCCCACCGTAAGAGGGGCGGTGCCCCAACGGTGGCTAAAACTAGTTTATGGGGGTCTTTTTGCCCGGCTCTTGACCGGGGAAAATAAGCACTTCAGCGATAGGTGCGGGTTCGCTTGGATTAGGCCCGGTGAGATCTTTGAGAACTTTCCAAACAGCTTGCGCCCGAGATTCCAAATGATCATCTTCAAGCACTTTTTGTTTTTCCTCAAGATCAGGTACAAAATAGTGAGCTACAAAATGCGTGAGAAGCTCCAGATCGTTTACATTTTTAAAAAAAT
>JBBQPV010000307.1:0-3637 GCA_038216925.1 Bdellovibrionia bacterium | reverse complement strand
ACTTAGATTTTCAAAAAGCTGAAGACACTGGCTTTTCTTCATTAAATGAATTTGAACAAATTCAAAATGATTACCGAGCTTTTTCTCTTTCCACCCACGGCCATCCTATGAAGGCATTGAGAAAATCAAAAACCAGTTCCGCTACGGTTAAAAAAATGTGCACCGGCTCTCAAGTTAAAGTATCGGGTCTAGTTTTGGTGAGACAAAAGCCTCCTACAGCTAAAGGCGTATGCTTTTCCACCATGGAAGATGAATTTGGCTTTATTGATTTGGTTCTGTGGCCCAATGTTTTTGATCAGTATAAGGAAGTATTTTTAAACCACTGTTTTATCACGGTGACAGGAAAAGTCCAAAAAGATGAAAATACGGTGAGTGTTTTGGTGAGTCGCGTTGAACCTATAAATGCTCCACTTACAATAGAGCCCACACAATATTTTTATGCTTGAAGTGTAAAAAATTTTGGCTTAACATTTGTTAATGAACGTTGCACAATTGTTCATTCTCCTTAACGAAGCGCATATGTCCCCGGAAGACTTAGCCACAAGACTAGGTCTTTCGGGGATGACTTTAAGACGCTGGAAAAAAGCTAAAACGAACGTAAAGCTTCCACCTCTATACGCCAATGCATATTCAAATGTTGTTTACGATTTGATTTTAGAAGGAAAATTATCCTGTCATTCAAAGTCGGCAAAATATGTATTTTCTAAAGATGAATTAAAACCACTGCAAGTACGTATGAGTGCACTAGGTGTTACAAAAGATTTTATTAATGGGCCGGTAGATTTAGTGAGTGTATTGGGGAAAATAGGTGCGGATCCTAAAAGTCAAAAAAAAGTAGAAAAAAGTTTAAGCGCCTTAGCCAAATTTAAAAAAATAAGCCAAGACTGGAATAGTCACTTACATACCTTAACTAAAATAGTACGCTCCCCTAAACTTGGACAATTTGAAAAATTAATCGCCTACGGGGCGCTTTTTTATCTCATTACACCTTTTGATCTTATCCCTGACCATATTCCAGTTTTTGGTCTAATGGATGATTTCATGTTTCTTGGTGCAGCGGTAACGTACTATTCTAAAAGATCAGTTGTTTGAAAACAAGTTTGATTATTTCTACGTATAAATCTCCCCAGTATTTAGAGCGTGTTTTGGCTTCAGTTGTTGCTCAGAAAACTTTGCCCTTTGAAGTGATAATTACTGAAGACGGGGAGTTCGAAGAAAATCGTTCTTTAATAGAATCGTGGAAAAAAGATTTGAAATTTGCCACCTACCATCTTACTCAAAAAGATTTAGGGAACCGAAAGCCACTGGCATTAAATAAAGCCATTTTAAAAGCTACAGGGGATTATCTGATTTTTATTGATGGGGACTGCATATTAAGAAGTGACTTTATTGCAGATCACTTGGCACTTTCTGATGAAAGTTCCTTTATCACTGGCCGCAGGGTAGAACTTTCACAAAAGATAAGTAAATTATTAACGGTGGAAAAAATTAAAAGTGGTTATTTAGAAACGTCTCCCTTGAAATTATGGTGGGATGCTCTGGCAGGAGAGACCCATCACTTAGGGAGAATGTTTAAAACTCCAAGGTTTTTACGTAATTTGATGTCCAGAAATGAAGTTTTTGATATCCGAGGCTGTAATTTCAGCGTTCATAGACAGCATATGATTTCTGTGAATGGTTTTGACAATAGTTTTTCTGGAGCATACGGAGAAGACTCTGATGTTGAGTACCGGCTGAAGTTTTTAGGTCTGAAAATGAAGAGCATTAAAGGGGCAGCCATCCAATATCACCTCTGGCATCCAACCCAGAAAAAGGATGCGAGCAATCAGGAGAGACTAGAGAAAGTTCTCCATGATAGGAAATTTCAAACTACAAATGGGTTGTCCCAAGCTCTCAGTTTAAAATAATTTATTGTTTCGCAGGAGTTTTCAACGGTGTGGGTGTTGTTACCGGTTTTACCGTGGGTTTTGCTGGCGCTTTAGGAGTCGGCGTGGGCGTTGCCTTGGGTGTGACCTTGGGTGAAGGCGTCTGTACCACTTTAGGGGCATCTATGATTTCTACTTTTCCCACTACGTCTTCCATGCTGAACATCCCAAAGGTTCCGCTATCAATGTCCCCAGGTGGCCAACTGGAGAGAATGATTACATCACCGGTTTGGACCTTGCCTTTGTGGGTCCGTTCATAGCTGGCAAGAGGAGGGGCTGTGGGGCCGCCAAAAAAATATGGAATCTGATCGACTTCAGATCGGACAAATTCGCCATCAACTTTTATATTCCAAGCTTTATATTTGTCATCTTTGGAAAGAGAAAACTTATCTCCACCAACGGCCCGAGCATATTTTACTACCGGATCCATGCTTTTATGCATTTGATAAAACACTAAATCTCCCCGTTTAACGGGATTGCAGTCATAATAATTCATGATGACTTTAAACTTCTGGCCGGGCTCAATCACACCCCTCATATAAGGGTCGTTCATGGTGTAGGTCTTGGTCTCACCAGGGCAGGCACCGCCACGCTTTCTGACAAAACTTTGTGTTGGGCTTTCTTCTTCATGCATGGATCGAAATTTAATGAATATAACTCCAACAACGACGGCGACCATGACTGCAATGATTATTCTTGTAAGTAGTTTTTTATCCATAAACTTATGCTATGAAATCCGAATGCTTAATTGCAAGAAAATAAAAATGCCGAATGGACACAAGACGTGTCCACTCGACATATCGGTGACATTATCTATTATTACTTCCCAAATAACTCGCAACGCCTTCCGGTGTGGCTTTCATTGTGTTTCCGCCTTTTTTCCAATTGGCAGGACAAACTTCTCCGGATTTGGCAGTAGTCTGAAATGCATCAACAATACGCAGAATTTCTTCTACGTTTCTACCAACACTTAAATTGTGGACGGTGCTGTATTCAATTTTTCCTTCAGGATTGATTAAGAATAAACCGCGTAGCGCAATTCCTGCGGGCAAGAGTACACCGTAATCTCTCGCCACATCTTTTGTGATATCAGCTAAGAGAGGATATTTTAACTTCCCAATGCCGCCATCTTTGGGGGCGGTATTCATCCAGGCCCTATGGGTGTGTTCACTGTCCACGGAACATCCTAAAACTTCGCAGCCCAACGCTTTGAAACGGTCCAAATGTTCATTGAATGCCAGAATCTCAGTAGGACAAACAAAGGTAAAATCCAGTGGGTAAAAGAAAAACACCAACCACTTTCCTTTATAATCATTTAATGAAACGTCTTTGATTTCTCCAGCTACGACGGCCTTACCTTTAAAAAATGGGGCCGGTTGTTGTACTTGTGTCATATGAATTCTCCTTGGAATATTTAGTTTTAAGGTAATTTAGATCAACGGGCGACTAAAGAGCAATTTATCTTTTCTTCTCCAGACCACAAAGAGAGCAGTTGCCACAGTGAATAATCCCGTGGAAAGGCCTATCCAAAGTCCAGCTAGGCCCATATTTCTATAAAAGCAAAAGTAAATGGCAAGAGGGAGCCCTATAAACCAGTGGCCTATTAAGTTAGCCATTGCCGAAATTCTTGTCTCTCCCATACCCCGCAGTGCCCCTGCTGCCACTACTTGAACTCCGTCGGCTATCTGAAAGATGGCGGCTATAATGATAAT
>JBBQPV010000306.1:0-3651 GCA_038216925.1 Bdellovibrionia bacterium | reverse complement strand
ACTGGCTGACCTTTGTCATTTCTTTCTTTGGTATCTTTAATGATGGCGTTAAATTTTGAATTGAGAGTTTTATAAATGACGTCATTGTGATCATTTCTTATCATGGGACGATTAGTAGGAATGACAACCACATCTAATTTATAGATCTTTTTAAACTCAGCGGCCTCTGTGTCTGCAGTTCCCGTCATCCCAGCTAATTTTTCATACATCCTAAAAAAGTTTTGAAATGTAACTGTAGCCAAAGTTTGGTTTTCATTGGCAACAGTCACGCCTTCTTTTGCTTCCACTGCTTGATGTAACCCGTCGCTCCAACGTCGTCCTGGCATGAGTCGTCCCGTGAACTCGTCTACAATGATAACTTCATCATCTTTCACCATGTAATCCACATCCCGCTTATACAAATGATGGGCTTTAAGCGCCTGATACACGTGATGAAGAATTTCTATGTGTTCGGGGTCATAGAGGTTTCCAATATTTAATAATCGCTCAACCTCATGATTACCCTCGTCGGTCAATGACGCGGTTTTTGTTTTCTCTTCGATTTTATAATGAACTTCGGGTTGTAATTTAGGAATAATCAAATTGACGGTGTAGTATTTGTCAGTACTGGCTTCCGCCGGACCGGAAATAATCAGCGGGGTTCTGGCTTCGTCCACTAAAATAGAATCCACTTCATCCACAATGGCAAAGTGAAATTCTCTTTGCACATATTGGGACAAATCAAATTTCATATTATCTCTGAGATAATCAAAACCAAATTCATTATTTGTTCCGTAAGTGATGTCTGCGTTGTAGGCAGCTTTTCTATCTTCATCAGAAATATTATGAACAATGCACCCAACGCTGAGGCCCAGCCATTTGTATAACCGTCCCATCCACTCGGAATCTCGCTTAGCAAGATAATCGTTGACGGTCACAACATGCACACCGCGACCAGTGAGTGCATTTAAATAAACCGGAAGTGTTGCAACAAGAGTTTTTCCTTCTCCGGTTTTCATTTCCGCAATGGCTCCACTATTTAAAACCATTCCCCCGATAAGCTGCACATCAAAATGTCTCATTCCTAAAACACGCATGCTGGCTTCACGGCAAACTGCGAAAGCTTCCGGTAAAAGCGCGTCCACTTTTTCTCCGCCCGCTATTCTCTTTTTAAATTCGACAGTTTTTGCTTTGAGCTGCTCATCACTGAGAGCTTTGGTTTGGGCCTCAAGTCCGTTGATCAATTCAACGTTAGGATAGAATGGTTTCAAGATGCGCTCATTACGAGTGCCAAAAACTTTTGTCAAAACTGATGCAAGCATGATGTTCCTTAACGTGGTTTTACTTTGATGATCAAACTATTATAGAGATAACTCAGGGATTTTAGAAGAGACAAGGGTCTGACGCGCGGCCTCATACATCACAATTGATACGGCGTTGGAAAGATTCAAGCTTCTTATGGGTCCCCACTGAGGAATCCTTAATATATTATGGGGATTAACGTCTTGAAGTAAATCCTTGCTGAGGCCTTTTGTTTCTTTTCCAAAGACAAACCAGTCGCCAAGTTGAAATTTGGCATCAAAGAAGCCTGTTTCAGCTTTTTTAGAAAAATAAAATGTGCGAGAGGGGTCCATTTGAGGCTTTAGATCTTCAAATTTTTCATGAACCTGCAAATTCAAACGTTCCCAATAATCCAGACCAGCTCTTCTCACTGCACTATCGGAAATATCAAACCCAAGTTTACCCACCAGATGGAGATTTGAGCCCGTTCCCACGCAGGTCCGCCCGATACTCCCAGTGTTGTTTGGGATCTCGGGCTCCACTAATACTATATTAAAATGAGGGGACATTTAATTAAGCGAGGAAGCGGAAAACTTCAGAGCCTAAGTTGGTGAGAGCAAGCCTTCTGCCCTTGTCCACAATGAGGCCCTTACTTAAAAGGTCTCTATAGATATCCAAATTAATTGGAACAATGTCACGACCACTACTAGCGCCGAGTTTCAGGATGTATTTTTTCTGAGACTCACTAAGAAGAAGTGGAAGTGGGGACTGGGCGGCCATGCTGGCTTTGTAGTCTCCGTTTTCAATAACCTTAGCGTCTTTGGGAAGTTTTAATGGGTTTAAAAGATAAACCTGGGTGTTGGTTGGCTTTTTAGCACCTTCCACCATGATGGGTTTTTCTTGTCGAACATACAAACTCTTCTCTGGAATCTGCATGGAATAGCCTTCAAATTCATCCAAAATTTTGATGATCTCTTTAAAGTTTTCCAAAGTGAAGACCTCACCTTTAACCGTTCCCGCGCCCTCGAGCATTGCGGGATAGCCAACAGGAAGTCGGTACAAAACGCCTTCACAGGTAGCGGGTTTAATATCTTTGACCATCCCAGCGATTTTGCTGTGGTGAACCATGCCTTGCATCAGAGAGCCGTATACAAAAAGGGTGTTTTTACTCATAGGAATTCAGACCTCGCGTGTTAAAAATCTAAGACTTTGTCTAGAAGGCTTATAGCAGAACATGACGCCTTACACAATAACTTTGACCCGAGAAATATCGCCCTCTTCATCAATAAAGTACATGAAGCCTTTTTCTCTAGTCATCGTGATGCACTCAACTGTCTCCGGGGCGGTGCCTTGGATGGGGCCATCGGGAGTCATTTTTAGACGGCAAATCTGATTATTCTCAGATAAGAAATAAAGGTAGTCTTTTTCTTTTTTTACATTAGTTTTCAGCACCTTAGAAGATGTTGACATTGGCTCTCCTCCACGCTTTGATTATTGTACATGGGCGCAATTAATACAGTACAGATCATATTTATAATTGGCACTTATCTCGTCGCGGCAATTCCCTTTGGGGTTGTGGTCAGTCGGGTTTTCTCCGGAGTAGATGTGAGAGGCCAAGGCAGCGGAAATACTGGCGCAACCAACGTAGCCCGGTTGATGGGAAAAAAGTGGGGATTCACCGTGCTGGTCATGGACGCGCTAAAAGGATTTGTTGTTGTTTCATTAGCAAAGCATGTTGGGGATGTGTGGTTTTGTAATTTCATCGCGGTTCTTGCCGTTCTCGCCCACTGTTACCCCATTTATTTAAGATTTAAGGGCGGTAAGGGCGTGGCCACTGCCCTCGGTGTGCTGGCAGCATTGTCTGCTCCTATTATGGTGGGAAGTTTAGTGGTGTTCGCCTTAGGCTTTGGGCTGTCAAAAAGAATCAGTGTGGGAAGTTTGAGTGCCTCTCTGGCCGCGCCCTTTGCGGCCACGGTGTTAGGCGGAAATCTTCTGATCCCGACGGCTTGGTTCTTAGCCACAATCATTTGGTGGAAGCATAAAGAGAATATCAAAAGACTGGCAGTGGGGCTGGAGCCAAAGTTTTTTTAGCTGCGCTTGACTTCCACCGCCGCCTTTGCGAGTTTCAAGTGCAATTAATAAAGGAGTTTTTTAAATGGCTGAAATGGGTGCCGGTTATATTCCCTACATGGGACATCAATGGATAAGCATTGAGGGTGAAGTCATCACCGTGGGAATTATGGAAGAGGCTCTTGAGGAGCTAGATAATATTAATAAAATAGATCTGCCCGTAGAAAACGACCCCGTTGAAAAAGATGAGATTTGCGGCGAGCTTGAAACCAAAGACGGAAGTTTAAATGTCTATGCTCCCGTTGAAGGCACTGTTTTAGA
>JBBQPV010000305.1:0-3658 GCA_038216925.1 Bdellovibrionia bacterium | reverse complement strand
TTTCATGAATAGATTCTTTTGGACAAAGCCGAGCCACTGCCTTCTCAAGTTGCAGTTTTGGAAGATCTGCAGCCAAAGCAATCCAATGCTTTTTATTTTCAGCATTTATGACTGGAGTTATCTTCCTGGCCCTAGCTACTGTGAAAAGCCCTGAGTCAATGGCCACTTTAAGTTCTGGAACTGTCTTTAACTTTCTAGCCACAGTTATGAAGTTTGACGCATTTGCCTCGGATAGTTTCAACGAACTAACTGCATATTGAAACAAGCTGGTAAATCCTAAATCTAAATATAATTTCTGATTATCAATTTGAAGTAATAAGTCGATGAGCTCAGATTCGCTTTTATGAAAATCACCAGCAACTTTTAATGCTCTTTCGTGAAGAGTAAAATCTACTTTTTTCATTCATTCCTCCAATCATAAAAGATTATAACATGGGAAATTAAACTAACTTTTTTCAAGAGGGGAAATGGTATAAAATAATTCTGCTATTGGTCGCTGCAGCCTAAGCAGCGAGTTTTCTCCTCTGTGGCAAAGTTTTTCGTATTCCACGTGATAGTTTTTTAAGTGAGAAGTCAATTAAGAGGACGGAAAGTTCGTCAAGAGATTTGTTAAAAAAATTTTATCGCCTGGCTTCTCTTTCCGATCATTGACATTTTTTCCCATCGCCATAAGGTAGTCTCATGGAAAACGATCCCATTATTAAAGCCATTATCAAAATACTCATCGGTAAGTACCGCTGCCACACCGTCATTTTATATGGCTCTAGGGCGCGTGGGTTGACAACATCAACTAGTGACTATGATGTAGTTGGAATTAGAAAGAGCGGCAAGAAATTCCGAATCGCCAAAAAGCATAGAGGTTTCTTTTGGGATGTATTCATTTATCCCGAAAAAGATTTGAGAAAACTGGGTCAGAATTATTTCCACTGGAAGGGCGCACAAATACTCTATCAAAAAGGAAAGTACGGGAATGCACTGCTGAAGCGATTGAACAAAATCCTAAAAAAACCGTTTAAACCATGGCCTCAATATGAGGTTGACGTCACAAAAGTGTGGGCTCAGAAACAGTTGGAACGCTGTAGAGTCAATGACATTCAAGCGCGATTTAGGCATTTTGAATTTCTAACAGCACTAGTAGAACATTATTTTTATGTCCGGCAAAAAAGATATAATGGGCCCAAGGAAGGGTTCGCCTGGATTAAACAAAACGATATGAAAACCTTCAAACTTATAAACCGAGCTCTTGAATATCCGAACAACTTAACTTATTTGAAAGCAGCAGCAATGAAGGTTTATCGGGTGTCGTTGAATTGAGCTGTGTGTCCATGGACATGTCCAGTTGAAACTGACGAACTAAGTTGGCACTTGGGAGAGCTGCCTCGTCTCAAATTGACAGTTAACTGTCAATTTACTTCATGCCCTACAACCGATTACATATGATTCCACGTTTGAGGGGAATTGAGGCGTCCCGCGAAACTTCATAGGTGCCTCCACGCAATGAAATTAGCTTCTTAATTTCTGAATCAAGCTTTTAATTTTAGAAAGATTAGTGATCCCGTGAGTGGCGAGAAATTTGGTGTACTCCATGCCGCCCGCTTTGAGAATTCCAAGGTACCCCCTGGTGAGTAGATTCAAAATGGACCCCACTACTTTAATTTTTACAGAACCTGCCAGGTAATTTTTTGTGATGCTAATCCCAAGCTCGCCGATACTGTGATGAGGGCCATTGATCAAACTCTCAACCGCTTCTGGAGTCAGAAAAAATATAACATCTGGGTCGACGGGTGCTCGCTTTTCAAATTTGGGTGCACCGGAGGCATCCTTAAAAAACACGCACTGAGTATGCTCATTAATAGTCACGCCAATTTCTACTTTGGAAGACAAGGGCGCCGCGGCTTCCCGGCTCACCGGATTAGTTTCAAAAAAAGACTTAAGTTGTTCAAAGGCTTGCTGATCATACATAACTGGCTTAAGCTATCCTAAATCAATTCAACTGGCAACAGGACAAAGAATGAAAACACCAAGTATAAAACATCTTCTCACCCAACAACAACGCACGTGGAATAATCCTAAGAAATTATTTATCGCGAAGAATATGCTGGAGCGCTACACGGGCTCACTTGCCAAAGAATTTCAGAGCCACATCATTCTTACCAATTTTGAATACTACATGGAAAGATTTTCTAAACGTTACAATGCGCCACTTAAATATGGCTCGGTAATGCGTGTGGCCCATAGTAAATCATTGGGCGTGAGCATTGTTGATTTTAAAATTGGAAGTCCAACGGCAGCCCTGGTTATAGAAATGCTCTCCAGCATCAAGCCCGATGCGGTTCTTATGTTAGGGATGTGTGGTGGACTCCATAGGGACTTGGGAATTGGAGACTTTGTTCTTCCCATCGCCGCTATTCGGGATGAGGGCACCAGTATTCACTTTATGCCAAGGCAAGTTCCAGCGCTTCCGGCGTTTAAAATTCAAAAGTTTCTCAGCCAAATTATTGTGGAGAAGAATCTAAAGTATCAGGCCGGGGTAATTCACACCACCGATTATAGATTTTGGGAATTTGATGATGAGTTCAAAGCAAATTTAATCCGGGAAAAAGTAGCTGCCATAGAGATGGAATGCTCAGCTCTATTTGTCAGCGCATTTGCAAGCAAAGTACCTTGCGGGGCTCTGCTTCTCGTGAGCGATCTCCCGCTTAATCGCATCAAAACCAAGTCTAGTGCAAAAAAAGTTTTTAGAAATTTTGCAGACATGCATTTGGAAATTGGGGTCCAGGCCATGAGTGAGATTGACGAACGCGGTGACAAGGTGCGGCACTTTGAGTGGTGAAAACCCAGACCTATCATGGGCCTTGACTTCATATACCAAAGGAAAGTTAAATATTTAGAACATGGGCTTCTTTGATAAATTCAGCGATTATTTCGCCAACGACATCGCCATAGATCTCGGCACTGCAAACACTTTAGTCTACGCACGCGGACGGGGAATCATTTTAAATGAACCTTCTGTTGTTGCGGTTCAAAAAAATTATCGCGGTTTGCAAAATCGTGTGTTGGCGGTTGGTAAAGAAGCAAAAGATATGTTGGGAAGAACTCCCGGCTCTATCGTTGCTATCCGGCCAATAAAAGACGGCGTCATTGCGGATTTTGAAGTCACACAATCAATGCTTAAATATTTTATTTCCAAATCAACCGGTGGAAAAAAATCTTTTGTCAGGCCAAGAATTATTATTTGTGTTCCTTATGGTATCACTCAAGTTGAAAAGCGCGCCGTAAAAGAATCGGCACAATCCGCGGGCGCAAGGGAAGTGTACTTAATAGAAGAGCCCATGGCAGCAGCCATAGGCGCAGGTCTCCCCATCACGGAGCCTAGCGGTAATATGGTTGTGGACATCGGCGGCGGTACCACCGGTGTTGCCGTCATAAGTTTGGGCGGAATTGTGTATTGTAAGTCCATAAAAGTAGCTGGCGATAAATTTGATGAAGCTATTGTGAATTATGTTCGGCGCCAATTTAATTTACTTATTGGCGAGCGCACGGCAGAAAATATTAAAATGGCCATAGGAAATGCTTATCCCTTTGAGGAAGAGCGAGTGATGGAAATTAAGGGCCGTGATTTAGTGGCTGGTGCTCCTAAAACTATCGAAATTACTTC
>JBBQPV010000304.1:0-3672 GCA_038216925.1 Bdellovibrionia bacterium | reverse complement strand
ATGTATTTTGTAATAGAAAGACCGTTTCTAAAACTGAACTCTAGTCTTTGCAGGGCATAGCCTGAGCCTTCTTTATAATCTCTTGGGAGGGGCAATTCTCAAGCTTAGCGCATTCTGGTCGGACCATTTCCCGCCGCCCCTGATAACCAGCTTTCCACACTCTGACAATTTTAAGCGTGTTCAAAATATCTTTCATGGGGCTTTCCCTTAAGAGTAAGAGATCCGCACGGTATCCAGGTTTGATAAACCCTCGAGGGTCATATTTTGTATGAGCGCCATTCTCGATATTCAGCTTATATGCCTGCGACGCATTTGAGGTGGCTGCTTTCAAAGCTTCTAAATTGGCGCGCGCCCCTTTGTATTTTTCCGAGTATTGGTCTAGCGCCTCTCTTATTAAATACATTTCATTATGAACGGTCAGCCCTTCTATCATCGGACTCATATCCTCAGCATCAGTGCCCGTCTGAAGAATGGCTCCAGCATCGGCAAGTTTGGCCACCGTCTTAAAATATTGAGTCTGTTGATGAGGGTACTTGGGCTTGGGATTGGAACAATGGGCGAGGCGTAATTCATCCAGCGCATTGACATAGGGAAGCACGTCAGGGGAAAAAAAATAATTTCTCAAAATATGGGCGGAGCGGTATTCACCGGTGCATTTTTTGATCGTCGCACTCAATGTTACGGTCACGTATTTTATTCCTTTTGCAATTCGAGTTATCAGTTCATCATTAACTTCATCACGTTCATAATCGATGGGGGTGTGAATCTGTCCATCAACTTTTGCGTTAATGAGATCTTGAGCGGACGTTACCGATTGATTATGGCTGAAAACCATGAGCCCCTCCTGGTGAGCTGCCTTTACCAGCGCTTTTACTGTACGCGCGCTCATGACCAATGCTCCCTTTGTTTTCCGCCAATCATCATAAAATACTTTGACATGATCAGACCCTTCCACTTTTCTTCTTTTGACCCACGCCAAAACCTGGGCGTCTGACCAGGGGCCTTCGGGTTTTACGTTATAAACAGGATCTGTTCCAAAATACCCAAACTGAAGATTAGCGGGAGACGCCCACATTCCAGCAGTAAATAAATCTGCGTAGATTAAAAATTCTTTTCTGAGGTCTCGATCTTCTTGAGTTTTTTCTGAGCGCCATTTGTCCCTTGAACGTTTGACGTAATTTGCAGGCCATGGGTAAGCGCCCATGTCTAAAACTGTAGTGACACCAAAGCGAATATGTTTTTCATAGTTGGCTTCAGGGGGCAGTGAAACCCTGTCTCCCATTTTTTGCGGATGGGCCCCATGAGTTTGGTAGAGGCCGTGGGTGTTTACTTCTGTAAGTAATTCTTTTTTTACAAACTCCGCAAAAATCAAAGAAAGATCTGGGCGCAGTGTTTTGCCTTCCTGACAAAAAGGTTTTTCGCTTTCATTGACTTCATTGATCACATCCGAAGGTCTTGAAAAATGCCCTTCGGAATCTATGAGGGAAGGCATGAGAAACTGTCCCTTGCCGTCGATCTTTTCACCCTCATATTTTAAACAAGACTCATCATTTGCAGTACAAACTTTAACAATCATCCCCTTTTTCACCACGACTGCTGCGCTGGAAATAATTTCAGTTCCATTAAATAATTCCACGTTATGAATAATGAAACTATTGCCTCTTTTTATGATGTCGTCCATGGAAGTGAACGTTGTGGAAGTAGTTTCCGTTGCGTTAGTAGGGAGACCGATGCACAGTAAGAAAATTAAATAAAAAATATTTTTCATTTTGCGCCCACCCCATGCAGATCAAGAAGAGCGGCAATCATGGCCGTCATCCCCGCCTCAGCCACCGGTTTGAAATTGGGTGCATATCTTGGCGAATGATTGATGGGGCCATCTTTAACGGTCTGAGTGCCAATATTAAAGAATAATGTGGGAACACTAATCGCTGTGCCGAATCTTCCCACGTCTTCTCCGGCCATCACAGGTGGTACTTCCTTCACACGGTCTCGTCCCAATGCCTGCACAAAAACTTCTTCCATACGCTTTGTCAGTGTGGGGTCATTGTACACTGAAGGCGTCTCTTCCGGGTGTTCAACAACGGGTTTTGCCGCGGCTGAGGCCTGCGCGATGCCTTCTGCAATTTCTTTAATTCTTCTTAAGAGTAGTTCTCGGGTTTCTGGCCCGTAACTTCTCACGGTCAATTGGAGTTTAACCTCATCGGGAATAATATTGTTTTTTGCTCCACCGTGAATGGACCCCACGCTTATAACGGCGGGTTTCAGCGGATCTACTTCTCGTCCCACCAACGTCTGAACTCTAAGAACAAATTCTGCCGCCATAGTAAACGGATCAATTCCCTTATATGGCATGGAACCGTGGGTTCCCTTGCCTATAAATTTGACGTCAATGGAATCAGAATTTGCCGTTACAAAGCCCTGACAGACGGCCACTTGGCCTTCCGGATAAATTCCGCTCACGTGCAGAGCTAAAACTTGATCCGCTTTTGGAATTTTTTTAAAGAGGCCGTCATCAATCATGGCCTTTGCGCCTTTGACGGTTTCTTCCGCTGGTTGCGCTAGAAATATAATGGTGCCATGCCAGGAGTTTTTCAATTTGATCATGGCGCTGGCGGTGCCCACGAGGGATGCCATATGGACATCATGGCCACAGGCGTGCATGACTCCGTTGACTTTACTTTTGTAGAAAAATCCCGTGTCCTCCGGAACTGGTAAAGCGTCAAGCTCCGTTCTCACTATAGTTGTTGGACCCACTCCATTTTTTAATATACCAACTAAACCAGTACCGCCGATATTCTCTTTTACGTCTAAGCCTATTGCCTTAAGTTCTTTTGCCATTCTTGTGGCGGTGAGCGTCTCTTTTCCTGATAACTCGGGAGCCTGATGGAGGTCATGATAAAGTTCTTCTACATAAGTGAGCCGCTCGGTGGCCGCTTTCTTAATATCGACCTTACTTAAGCCGCCCGCAAAAATCGGTTGAACTGCAACCATCAACGGAACCAGAAACACGTAATATTTCATCTTGACCCCCATCTTATTTTTCAAAAAGACTAAGGTGCTCCAGAGGCTGTGTAAACGAAATTCTTGAAGCGGATCTAGTGGATATTGCCCCACCACTTGAAACTTGCACGTCCCAAAATATTTTCCTTTGGCAGAAATCCCCAGAAGCGACTGTCGCTTGAATTATCGCGATTATCGCCCATGGCAAATAGTTGTCCTGCAGGCACTATCACTGGACCGAAGGCTCTAGGACGCCCGTCATGTCTGAGTTTGGTTTCATAGTTTGATTCATCCAAAGCTTGACCGTTGACGGTAAGACGGCCGTCCTCTGAATATGAAATCTGATCTCCTGGTATCCCAATCACTCTTTTCACATAAAATGTAGATTCATCCTTAGGATACCGAAACACAATAACGTCGCCACGTTGGGGCTCGTGAAATTTTGCTAACCAAATTTTACTGAACGGAATTCTTACTCCGTACGCTAGCTTATTCACAAAAATGCGATCATTCACCTCAAGAGTTGGTTCCATACTTCCAGAGGGAATCACATAGGCCTCCGCAACGCCCCAACGCACAGTGAGTGCGGCAATAATCACCAGAGTCCAAGACGAAAACTTTTTAAACATAAATTTCTCCTTTGCAATGTAGGCCATATTTAGTATGCTG
>JBBQPV010000303.1:0-3675 GCA_038216925.1 Bdellovibrionia bacterium | reverse complement strand
GGATTCACCCATTTAGAGCGGGGTACGGATCTCCGTTGGTATGTGATCACAACAGAACCGGGTAAAAAAATAATTTATACCGTGGACTGCGTGGAGAGCTTTGGCCAATAGCTTCAGTTGTTACATTTTTTAATGCGCCGCTTGGCCATTTCAATATAGGTGATGTCGGAACATTTTTACGCCAGACTTGAACCTCGAATTAAATTTTCGTGATAGTTTAGCCCCCCTAAGGAAGAAAAAATCAGCCTTCGCTTGAGAAATCTTGCATGAGGCCCGCACCTCCATTGAAGTATCGATCCATTTTCTTCAGTCCAAATATCTTGATAGCCTCTCGTTGATTGCAAGATCGGCAAAGAAGGCGAAGATTCTCGAGTGCATTTCCTCCACCCACTGCTCTGGGAATTTTGTGATCGATTTCTAAAGCGTAAGAAGACTTGCAGTTCTGGCATACTCCGTTGTCCCGTTTCCAAACCTCCCGAGCAATTCCCGCTTCAGACAAAGGTTTTCCTGCCCGCTCTGGCGCGGGTGACTTTAGGGTCTTAATTTTCGCGTTTCCTGCTTGAACTTGTGACTTATCCCATTTTTCCAGACCCAGATCACAGAGCTGATTAAAAAGTTCTGAAAGTTGAATGTTAGGATTTTTATGGGCAAGAAGGGCTTTGAGCTTTTGAATTTTCTTAAGCAGGGGTTCCTTTGTGCAAAATCTAATTTCAAAGTCCACTGGTGAGATGGTTTTTATTTTCTCGACCGAGGTAACCGGCGAGGATGAAAGTGAAACTGTTATCTTTTCAGCTTCCCTCTTTGAAGTGTTTTGTAATTTTTCTAAAATCTTTACTTTCTCCTCAATAGTGTAAGTTTTTTGACCTGATTTCTCCTCACGCTTAAAAAGAGATTGAGCCATTCCAAGATGCGTCAGCGATAATGATCCATCAGTAATTTTATTTTCAATCTGGGGGATTTCTTTTAATAGCCGCATTGCTTGAATACGCCGATAAGCTTGGTCTTCTGAATAACCCAATTTTCTCGTGGCGTAGTCAAAGAGGGAAGAACATCCTTCCGTTGAAAACAATCGCCTTCTTTCTATTTCCCGCAGGTGGTGAAGAACAAGACCCAAGATCTCCCTTTCTCTTTGGACTAGTTTCAAAGTCTCAATCAAAAGAATTTCGTCAGAAATATTATTTAAATTTGTCATGAATCACCTCTCTTTTCTCCAGCGATAATAACACGAGTTTATAAGCGCTAATTTTTTTGGAAATTGACTTAAATGAGGGCTGTTTTAAAATAAGATTTAAACTTCTTCACCGGACCACTAGTTCTTCCAACGAATAAATTTATCAAAATCAGAATATTTTCACTAACAATTCAGGAGAGGCCGCCTCAAGAATCCCAAATTGCCGTCAAGCACTTTCTACAAATTTCCTAAAATAAACGTCAAATTCTGTCCTAACAATCATCTCACACCGGTGTCAGGATCATGATTCATCGAGGTTTTTTATTGCCATTCCTCACAACTTCACACCTAGACCTCTTACTTTGGGTGTCTTTTAATATGAGTCAATTCGTAGGTCAGTGACATTTCTCGCCGAAAATTTGAATAAATTGCTAACTCTAATACCTTATATCTAGTGCAGTGTTAATCCCATTGGCAGCCCCTTTGCTACTTATCCCTTGCCATGAAAAACTCTCTAGTTGGACTGACTATTCTTGCTTGTTTAATTTCTGCCTGTCAAAAGGCGGAATCACCAAAGGCGGAACAACCCAAAAACAATGCCGTTCCTAAAAATCTCGTTCAGCGGGTTGAAAATATTAGAGCTGGTACCAGGGTGGACGAATGTGATCACCACTGGTTTGAAAGACGAATGGAAATGGCAGCTGACTTAGACAGACGAGAAGACGCCATTAAAACCGAGGCCCAAAAGAATCAAAGCGCCCATCCCTTTTACAAGATCTTGAATTTTGGCCCCACCTTTGTAAGAGAACCACTTACCCCACCCAATGCTCATGGACCCAATGAAGATATCGTGAGTTGGGATGAAGCCTACCAATGGTATAATTCCATTAAGGGCACTCAAACGAGCTACGGGTGGTACGCTTTCCAAAAGTACTTCTCTGGAATCTTGCTTGATGACTATAGACGTTCTGTGAATGAAGTTAACTTCTTTTACAATTTCAACGCAGAACTTCCATTGCTTGAAATCAGCTCAGTTATAACCAAATGTTTAAATGGACTGTTTTGCAACAAATTAGATTTTACCTTTGAACAAGAATTGTTTATCGCTCAAAATCCGATCTTAAATAAGGAATATAGCTCTGCAAAACAGGAACAGTTTTCAAAAAAATCTTTGCGACATTTCTTTGACGTTGTTGAAGATGACACCGACGATTTTAAATTTCATCCAAATGAGACAGTGGTGCGATCAAAAGATGGCTGGCTTCACGTTCCTCTTGATCCCCAAAAATTTACTGGTTTTGAAACTCAATCCAGAATTTCCGCATTACTTGAAAACATGTGGAGAAAATCCGATGACACGCTTCGAGTAAAAATTGACTGGAAGAGTGTGCAAGATAATCCAAAAATTTATAAACTTGTTTTGAGAACAGAAAGTGGCTCTCGAGCGGCTGTTTCTCCAAAATCCAGATCCATGAACTTGCCTCACGGATTCGTCATCACCGCACTTGCCCATGAATTCGGCCATATTCTAGGTTTCCCGGATAATTACATTACTATCTATCAACCTAAAAATTGCAGCTATTACTTTAAATCTAATTACGATGACATCATGTCCGAATCCGAAACTGGACATGTGACTGAAGAGGAATGGGCCAAACTTGAATCCCAATATCCGAAGCCTCTATAAAGAGCCGCAATTGGGAGTCTTGTCCCAAAAGTTTTGCACTTAACCCCACCCCCACGCCCACCCTAACATATTGATCTTACTAATAAAATTTCTATCTAAACTGTTTCATTTCAGGGCGCTGATTTTGCACATTTAAAACTCAAAATGAAAGCCATACTCACTGCCGCAATTTTCACAGTTTTAATCTTTTTGAGTGCACCACAATCCCACGGGGCCACTCCTCTAGAGTTAGGAAATCTTCCCAAGGATAGTTGGACAAATACCGTTGAGGGCATTCACTCAGGCGAACACGTAAAAATTGAAAAAGCAGAATTCAAAATTGTGAGCGGCCCAATTAAAACCGAAGGCTCCGTCATTTTTCTTGTAACCAGAATCGACCAACCCCGTCTTCACGACACAGTTTTAAAGATTCGCCGTTTTCCCAGTGAGAACTTGCCGGGAGATCCATACTCTTTAAGATTGGAGAAACAAAATCTGGAAGTACAAAGTCACTACATGAGAGCGCCGGTAGTCTATTTTCTATCGTCAAATTTCTTAGTAATGGAAAAAGAGTACATAGATGGGCCAACTTTTAAAGAGTGGGTTGAAAAAGTAAAACTCCATGACACCGTGGAAAAAAACCTAAGTGACGTAGTAAAAATATTTGCAACAAAGCGACTCATTGAAACTCTGAATATGAAAGGCATTACCTTCGGTGATGCTATTGCTGCAAACTTAGCCTTTGATAATAGAACTGAGCAACTGGTGGTGTTTGATGGGAGAAACTTAATAAGAGGCATACCAGGTATGAACTCTGGGTTCTATCGTCTCACTCAAA
>JBBQPV010000302.1:0-3677 GCA_038216925.1 Bdellovibrionia bacterium | reverse complement strand
GATCAGTTTGACGCCGCAACTTATTAAGCGCTTTGTTGGGCGGTTTGGAGAAAACGTGGCTGTCATTCATTCCCACCTTACTGAAAGAGAAAAATCAGATCAGTGGCAAAGCGCTCTTAGTAAAGAAAAAAAAATACTCGTGGGCGCCCGCTCCGCACTGTTTTGTCCCCTGGATAATATTGGTCTCATTGTGGTTGATGAGGAACACGAGCCCAGCTTCAAACAAGAAGAGCAACTTAAATACAACGCCAGGGACGCTGCTATTTTGAAGGCACAAATTTTTAAATGTCCAATTGTCCTGGGAAGCGCCACCCCCAGCTTAGAATCTTGGCAAAACACCGTGGCGGGAAAATATAAGAAATTAGAGTTAAAATCCCGAGTAGAGGATAGGCCCCTTCCCACCGTAGAAATTGTTGATTTGCGAGAGCTGAAAAAGGAAAAAAGAAATTATGATATTCCCACCTGGCTGAGCCCGAAACTTTTTGAAGAACTTAAAAGTAGATTGGAAAAAAAAGAGCAGGTCGCCCTTTTCTTAAATCGTAGGGGTTACGCTCAATTTGCTCTCTGCAGCGCCTGCGGGTTCACGGAGGAGTGTCCTCAATGTTCCGTTACGTTGACTTTGCATAGGCGGGGCGCCACGCTTCTTTGCCACTACTGCGGGTTTCAAAAACCAATGCCTCCCGTTTGCCCCTCTTGCAAGTCTATTGGCTTAAAACCCGTGGGGATAGGAACAGAAAAAGTAAAAGAAGAATTGCAACTCCTGTTTCCCACGGCTCGCATTGCGCGGGCTGACAGGGACGAGGTCAATACAAGAAAAGAATTAGAAGAACTTCTAGATAAAATCACAGAGCATAAAATTGATATCATTGTGGGGACGCAAATGATTGCGAAGGGCCATGATTTTCCCCAACTTACATTAGTAGGTACTCTTATGGCTGATTTAGGTCTCCACTTTCCAGACTTTAGAAGCAGTGAGAGAACCTTCCAACTTCTGACTCAAGTTGCGGGACGTGCCGGCCGGCATCAGAAAAGCGGGAACGTTATTGTGCAGACTTATCTTCCGGAACATCCCGCTATTAAATTTTCCACAACCCATGACTATGTAGGATTTGCTGAGGCGGAACTTAAGGAAAGAAAGGAACTTGGATATCCTCCTTTTGGAAAAATTGCAGTTTTAAGAATTCAGGGAGCATCACAAATGAATGCAGAAAAAATGTCTGTTCAGGCCCGGCAAGAGATTGAAAAATTAAAAAAGGATCATGAGGAATTTAGAGTCATAGAGGTTCTGGGTCCTGTAGAGGCCGCCCTTTCAAAAATAAAAAATAAATTTCGATTTCAGATCATGCTGAAAACTTCATCCGCCAAGGATTTGAATTTGTTTTTACAGCGTCTTATGAACACCACGCCAGACTGGCTTAAGAGTGGAGTTTCATTGTCAGTAGATGTTGACCCTCTGCAACTACTTTAAAAAACAGACAAAAGTCTAGATTCTATTTTATCAGAAATGATTTAAACTTATTTTATGAGTGAAGATCAAAAACCCCCTGGTCCACAGGCGCCGCCAGATAAAGCCGCATTAAAGCAAGCCGCCGATGACAGAAGACAAGCAAAGCGGGTTGCCAAGGAACAACAGAGACTAAATCTTTGGCGAAGTCGCGTGCATCTCATTAAAGAAGCGCGAGAACGTTTTGCCATGAAGGATTTTCCTGGCGCCGTCGTTGCCTACGAAAAATATTTCCGCGTATTAGAAATTATATATGAAGCTAAGCCCAATGAAATTCAGGTTAGTTTTTTTAATAACTCTGCTCGCGCAAAAGAACTTGTAGTTATTGCAAGTGCCTATTGGGACATGGTGCGTATTTATGATCAATCGGCCCGGTTCCATCAAAGACTCACTCAGTGCGCAGAAAAGCTTGCCATGTTTCTGCCATTTACTCCAATTTATGGGGAGCTATTAAGAAAAGTTGAGGATTATAAAAAATCGGCAAAAAATAAAGACGTTTTTGACCGAATTCTAAAACAAGCCAGAAAAAAGAAGGGGCGCTGTTTTATTGCAACCGCAGCTTTTGAGGACCCCCTTCATCCCACCGTTGTCACTCTGACAAAGTTCAGGGATGAGATTTTAATCACCCATGGTTTTGGAAAAGCGTTTATTAAAGTTTATTATAAAGTGAGCCCGCCGGTTGCAGATATTTTGGATCACTCCGAGCTGTTAAAATCGGTCACACGTAAATCTCTCAGTTCCGTTGCCCGCCATTTGACAAGAAAATACAACTTGAAATAAACCCCCACCGTTAATAAGCTTTTCTCAATGTCTTCTCAATCACTGACGCAAAAAACTATCATTCTTGGAGGCGGGCTTTCCGGCCTTATTTCCGCTGCCTATTTGGAAATGGCTGGCAGAGATTACCTCTTGCTAGAGGCGCAAGATGAGTTTGGCGGGCTAGCAAAAGGACAGAGCGAACAAGATGTCTGGCTGGATCATGGTATGAAATCCATACCAGTTGGAGACTTTGAGACCAACCCTCTCCTGCAAATTAAAAAAGATTTAAAATTGAAATTTGCAATTGAAACTGTGACGGAGCCCCCACTCACCCATCATAAAAATGGTTTTATTCCATTTGTTGGTTTTGGAGATTCTAAAAATCGTCGAGCCATTGAGGAAATGATTTACTACACCGATTCTCCGCGATTTCTTGTGTCCAATGGTTGGAAAACGTTGATTGACGAACTCCTTTCACTCATTCCAGAAAAAAAACGTCGCACAAGACAGATAGTCACCAAAATTCAACTGACCGGCGGCCGCATTACTGGCGTGGTAGTCAATGGGGAAGACGTGATTTCCGGGAACTATTTTATCTGTAGTTTTGCTCCCAAGCTTATCGCATCCCTTATGCCTCAAGGTGCTCTCCCGGCAAAAACAATTCAGAAAATAACAAAGTCTGAACCTCTCACGGCCATTTCTTTAGATATTGCAACCAAAGAGCGCATCTCAGACCTCAAGAATATTTTTGTTCTCCAGGATGACGGGTTTTTTGTTACGGGACAATTTGTGAGTAATGCTGATCCATTAAAAGTATCTCAAGGACTTCAAATTTCCAGCTGGCTTACATTCCTAAATGAAGAAGAGGGCCAGGATGATGAGACCGTTTCAAAATCTCTTAAAACTGTGAAAAAAATGATTAAGCGCGCCTTCCCCACCCTCATAGAAAAAAGTGCGTGGGAAAGAATTATTGTGGCCCCCGGTGCAATTGGAGGGGCAACTATGATTTCCCATGAAATAGAAAATCTATGGGTAATTG
The DNA here is from genome assembly GCA_038216925.1 of Bdellovibrionia bacterium. Lineage (GTDB taxonomy): Bacteria > Bdellovibrionota > Bdellovibrionia > JABDDW01 > JABDDW01 > JBBQPV01. The sequence continues at coordinate 375 of JBBQPV010000302.1, read as the reverse complement.
GTAGTCAGGTCTCGGAGAAATCTAAGCACGTAGGCGCATCTTTAAAGGGCGCAGCCCTCGCTACTAGTGAAATTTGTAAACAAACTCACGTACAAGATAACAAAGGGCTAACCAACCTTACCTTCTAGAATTGCCAAGTTCGATGGCGTTTTCGAGTCGCCTTTCAGCGACCTCGATAAACACGGCGATTCTTGTTGGCACTAACTAACGAACTAACAATTTAATTTTCCTTCACTATGTTTTGTCCCTAACCTCGCTTAATATCCGGGATTCAAAGCGGGGGCTATTTGAGAAAATTTATTTTTTGGCTGGGGACATTCGCATCTGTTCAATCATTTGCCATTGTAAACGGAGAAAAAGTCTTGAACATGGATA
>JBBQPV010000301.1:0-3711 GCA_038216925.1 Bdellovibrionia bacterium | reverse complement strand
AAGTCGCCCAAGAATTAAATCGAATCGGGAAATCCGTGGGCCAGGTGCCTGTCCCAGTGGTCTTTGTGAGCAATCTCTCCCATTTTGAAAGCCGAAAAGAAGTTATAAGAAATTTTAAAACTTTTTCAATAAATAAAGACAGGCTAGTTTACAATAAACTTGATACGCCAAGCGTATACTTTGATTTTCAAACTTATACGCTTTCAGACGGGCGAGTTCATATATCATGGGACGTTTTTAATAAAATTTTTCCAGCTGGAATGCTGGAAGAAATGCTTAATGCTTTTACAAAAATGCTCAGTTTTGTGGCGGAGGGAAAATTAGAAGAATTGAAATATCCTGTGCATTTCTTACCGCCATCGAATGGTCAAGAGTCACAAAAAATATTTCAAGAAGCCTTGCTTCATGAACTCTTTGAACAGTCCGCTATGAAATTTCCGAAAAACATAGCGGTCTCCTTTGACGGCAACCTCACTACTTACGAAGACCTTGATAAATTTTCAAATCATCTTGGTGGCAAATTAAGAACAAAAGGTGCTCAAGTTGGAGAATTAGTAGCCGTCATTCTTCCTAAAGGGTTGGGCCAAGTGACAGCCTGTCTTGGAATTTTAAAATCCGGCGCAGCGTACATGCCACTTCAACCGCAATTTCCGCAGAAACGCATTGATTTACTTTTGGAAAAGAGCAGTGCAAAGTTTGTGATCACCTCAAGAACCTGTAGTCATCTTCAGTTTGGAAAGGATATAGAAGTTTTATTTATAGAAGACTTTTTTAGCTTGGAAAATCCACCGGTTCATCTTGCAGCACTCCAAAGAATGGATGACGTTGCGTATGTCATATATACCAGCGGTTCCACAGGAGAACCCAAAGGCGTGGCCATTGATCATAGAGGAAGTGTAAATACTATTTTAGATATAAATGAGCGGTTCAACGTAACTTCAACTGATTCTGTGTTTGCTATATCGGCATTGACCTTTGATCTTTCTGTTTACGACTTGTTCGGCGTTCTCGCCGCTGGAGGGACCATTGTCATCCCCACTGACAAAGACATGGCTCATCCCCAAAAGTGGGCTGAGCTCATGGGTCATGGGCGAGTCACCTTGTGGAATTCTGCTCCCGCGCTTATGCAGATGCTACTTACGTTTCTTGGTAATTCTACCAAAGATTATAAATTAAATTTTAAAACGGTTTTGCTGAGTGGCGATTGGATTCCGGTGACAATGCCAGAGAATGTGAAAAAGGTTTCACCGGACTGCAATGTTATTTCCTTAGGTGGAGCCACAGAAGCGAGTATCTGGAGTATTTATTTTCCAACTTCCAAATTGAGTAAGGAGGCGAAAAGTATTCCTTATGGGCTCCCCCTGACAAATCAGAAAGTTTATATTCTTGACCATAATTTTCACCATCGCGCCATCCTTGTGCCGGGTAAGATATTTATCGCCGGAATTGGTCTAGCCATGGGGTATTGGCAAGACAAAGTTAGAACGGAGAGCCAGTTTGTACAGAATCCCCACACTGGCGAACGACTTTATGATACGGGTGACTTGGGACGATATCTGCCTAATGGAAACATTGAATTTTTAGGTCGAGAAGATCATCAAGTTAAAGTTAACGGATTTAGAATCGAGCTCAACGAGATTGAAGCTTTTCTAGAAAAGTCAGGAATCATTGAAAAAGCTATTGTCCTGGTTAGCGAAAAAAATCCAAATATGCTTGTGGCGTTTTACAAACGGAATCTCAGTGAATCAAAAGACATCAATGATCAGCTTAAACAATATCTTGAGTTGCATCTTCCTTCTTACATGATTCCTAAAGTATTTTTCGAAATAAAACAGTGGCCCTATTCTGTTTCTGGCAAGATTGATCGAAAGTCTCTCCCTCTCGAGAGTATTTTTGATCATAATAAGGTAATAGACATAAAATCTTTGCCTACAACGCCAATGGAAATTTCAGTTCATCGGATATTTTGCAATATTCTTAAATTGCCGAGACTAGGCCTGCATGACGATTTTTATCGGTTTGGCGGGGATTCACTTTCTGCCATTAGCCTATTGACTGAAGTTGAACGTGCGCTTGAGGTGACCCTTCCAATTACACTTATTTCGGGAAACCTGACGACGTCAAAAATTGTGAGTGAAATTGAAAATCTCACAACAGCCAAGTGGTCTGCCATTAGAGAGTTAAGTACTAAGGACGGTCCTAAGTTTCATTTGGTTCATCCTGCAGGGGGCAATGTAGCATGCTATAAAGAGATTTCCAAAAATATGCGGGCTTCGGTTTATGGTTTTCAAGCTTCAGGCCTTGATATGGGAACTTCGGTAATAAACAGTGTGGAAGGCCTAGCATCACTTTACTGTGATGCTCTGAGAAAAAACCAACCGAGAGGCCCTTATTTGATAGGTGGGTGGTCTTTTGGCGGGATGGTCGCGCTGGAAATGTCATCCATTCTCAGGGAACAATATGACGAAGACGCAAGGGTTCTCATGATTGACTTTGTGCCGCCTGAAGTGAGAATTGGTGAGTCCCTATGGAATAGTTTTGCTGTGGATTTACTGAGGCAAGAGGTTCCTTTATTACTTAATGATAGTTGTGATGACACCGCTTCAAAAGTTTTAGCAAAATATTTACATCGAGAAGTTGACGTCATTATGGATGAAGAAAAATTAAAAACTATTTTTAACGTTTATAAAACTAATATCCACGCTTTTAAATCCTATAAGCCTAAAAATTATGATGCTAAAGTTCATCTCATTCAGTCTCAAGAAACTGTTAACATGATTAAAACTCAATATTCTGGGGAGTTAGAAACGGGGTGGATAGACTGGGTGCGACGAATACCTGCAGTCAGCGGAATCGCAGGGAACCACTATTCAATATTTTCTTCATCGAATATTCAGGCTCTGACTTTTGAAGTGAATAGTTTCATAGAGAATTCTCATGCCGAAAATGTCTTGCTGAGAGCATAAATAGCAGCCTTAAACTGCATCATAAAAAGTCCCAGAGAGCGCAAATTGAGCAATGTTTGCAGCTGTTCTTGACTTGAGTGATTGTTTCTTTTCTTCATTGGTTTGTTCTAATTTTTGGATTACTGGGGTGTGGATCGATTATCTTCTTAAATTTTTGGTGACGCGCTGCTAAGTAAAAAAGAAGCAGCTACATTTGGATGGGGCGGGAGGGATCGAACCTCCGAATGTTGGAATCAAAATCCAATGCCTTACCACTTGGCGACGCCCCAACACGATCACTTTAGATTAATTTCTTCCATCATCGTCATTAGAGTCATAGCTAGTGGAGCGAGGTTTTGCAATAGACAATTCGTCCAGGGACTGACCTAATTTTTTCAGTTCGGCTTCATAAGATTCAAAAATTTTATTTTCGATGAGTTCGCGGGTTTCATTATTCAGCGGATGGGCGATGTCCTTAAACTGGCCGTCTTTCCGTTTTTTACTGGGCATGGCCACAAAAAGACCGTTATTGCCATTGATAACTTTGAGGTCTCTCACCACAAAACAATTATCAATAGTGATGGTCACGTAGGCCTTGAGGCGTTCCTCATTAACCGGAAAAACTTTAACTTCGGTGATCTCCATGCTGACTCTCCCTTGTTGTCATCAAATCATGCTCTCGACGTAAAACAAACTGCTTGTTGGAGTAACTATTTTTCGAAGTTTAGTGATGGCTTGTTCGCCCTCAACCCTGTTTTTAAACACC
>JBBQPV010000300.1:0-3721 GCA_038216925.1 Bdellovibrionia bacterium | reverse complement strand
CTCCGTATTTTATTCCAGATGAATCTTTGGAGAAAGCTTTGGAGCTTGCCTCCAAAAGGGGAGTGCAGGTGATTATTTTGGTGCCAGAAAAGTCTGATCATTTTCTGGCCGATTACGCTCGGGGAACTTATTTGAAGCAATTAGCAAGCGTAGGATGCCAAGTTTTAGAGCATCCGAAAATGCTTCATGCAAAGGCAATGCTTTTTGATTCCGATGTGGCCATTGTAGGTTCAGCTAATTTTGATATGAGAAGTTTACTATTAAACTATGAAGTCTGTGTTGCGCAATATTCTCCGCACCAGATTTTAGCTCTGGAAAAATGGTTTATGGATTTATTTATGGAATCCAGTAAAGATGTTTTTCAGTTAGGCCCAATCACCGATCTCCTTGAAGGTATTGCCCGAGTTATGGGCCCAGTTCTCTAGACCACCTATACTTTTCCCATCCCCTTTCACCGTTATAATTTTACAAGCACCGACCGAATCTATACTTGAGGTCTTACATGGAAGATAAAAATGAGAATTTTAAACTTTTAAATTCTAAAGATATTTTAAAATTTATACTAGGATCCGTGACTCTCGTCAGCGCCGTCCTTCTTTTTTATTGGTTTCTCCGTGAAAATTTTTTTCCAACAATGGATCAAAACTTGTCCCATGGAATTATCCTGTCACTAGTAGTAGGCGTCTTTGGATTAGCACAGGTCATATTCTTTCGGTACTTGGACAGAGACATTGACGGAAGAATTTCCGTTCATCAATCTCAAAAAGTGACGTCTCTAGAAACCTATTTGACCAAGGTAGAACTCCGCTTACAGACCCTAAAAGCTGAAAATAATTTGTTGAAAGAAAAATCCGAAGGCATGGAAAAAAATATTCCAGACGGAAAGTTGGGGTTAATTACCCACGAACGAGTATTTATGCACGAGCTTTCAAATAAAATTCAAATCGTAAACATGGCTATTGAAAACCTATTAGAAGAAATAGAAGCGGCTGGCCCAGGTAAGAATGAAATGCACCTTCGGAAATTACAAATGGCCAATAAAAATCTTGAAGCCATGACCAAACTCATAAGTGAAAACCGGGACTACCTCATCATCGCGTCTTAAATAAGGTACCGGGTTACTTTCCCGGAACCGGGAAAGTAACCCGGTACCTTCAATCATTTTCCTTTTGCGTCGTATCCATTGTTAAGTGAGCATGAATTGGCGAGTTTTTGAAACTCATCGTACTTTTTAGTCTTCTCTGCAGGGGTGCCTTCCTTCATAGAAGATGTTTCTTTCTTTGCCCACTCTCCGCACTTTTTAAAGACCTCATTTGGTTTCATCTTCAGGTCCTTATTAAACTTTGGACTTTGTCCCCCTTTAACGAACGAACTAAATGCGAATGCAAGTAACAATACAGCGCTGATGTAAATTGGTTTCATTTGGTTCTCCTTTATTCAAAGGGTAATGACAGTTAGAAATTTCGTCCATGAGAATCTTTAAGGTACCGGGAAAGTAACCCGGTACCTTAGGCTGGTTTGTTTAATTGTTCGACATATTTTTGAAACTTGACTCAAAACTTCCGTCCGCCATTCCGAATAAAAGAAATGCGCGCTTTATTATTTCTTTCTTTATTTTCCATCTGGCTTTTCAATAATTTAGCATTTGCAGACGACTTTCAATTGCCACCAAAGTTGAGTGACCTTCATTTATTCTCCAATCTTGAACGACTCATCCCCCGTGAAAATGTATTTCCTTACGACGTGAATTTTCCACTCTGGTCAGACGGTGCTGAAAAGCAGCGCTGGGTATACTTGCCTAATAACCAGAAAATTAAATTTAATGGTAATTCCCCCTGGGAATTTCCGGTGGGCACGGTCCTAATCAAGCAGTTTGATTTTGACAGGAGAATTGAAACTAGAATTGAAATTAAAACAAATGAAGGTTGGCAGTTTTCCTCGTATAGGTGGAACGTTGAACAAACTGACGCGACTAGAGTCGATGCTGTCACACCAGTGCAGGTGACAAGTAAAGCCACTGCAAGACCCTTCACATGGAAGATCCCATCTTCCAATCAATGCGTGTTATGTCATATGGCAAACGGGGCAGACGGCAGCGTAAGAGGAATAAACACTCAACAGTTTGGCAGTAGTCAGCTTCGTACGTGGATCTCTCAAAATCATTTTGAAAATCCTCCGGTGGATCTGCGCCATCTAGATTTCTTTCCAGATTTACATGATTCCGATGAGCAGCCTTCTCGGGAGAAGCTAGCTCGCGGCTACCTGGCGGTTAATTGTGCAAGTTGCCACCGTCCCGGAAGTTTTGTCCCAACAGATATGGACTTAAGTTGGGGTATTTCACTCAGAGAAATGAATATTGTTTCAAAAGCTCCAATGTTTGGGGGCATGGGGGTGACTGGATCTCAGCTCATTTACCCTGGGGACAAGAAAAAAAGCATTTTGTGGCTCAGGATGAAATCTACAACTGGAACTCACATGCCTTATATTGGTGCTATTATTCCCGATGAAAGCGGACTCACTGCTATCGGAAATTGGATTGACTCCCTTTTAAACTAACCTATCATAAATTATTGTAACGCCAATCACAGTTAAGAAATGGAGATCTTATGAGGACTAGCGCGCTTGTCTATTTAACATTAATTTCACTTTTTGGAATTGCAGCCCAGGCGGATTTTGATTTTAATGGCTCCATCGTTAATGGAGTAACGGTTACTCAGCCCAGTGGTTCCGGTTCACCCAACACGATTATAAAATTTCAAGTAAAAATAAATAATACCGGATCATCAAACTTTAGTGGAGTACTCAGATTAAAACCATTTCTGGTTGCAACGGATTCCCAGACTAATTCTCAGACCGTGCAAGCCGGTGCTGTTCTGGACTCCATGGTGACAACGCAAATAAACATTCCCTCCATGGGATCTGTAACTGTGAATTATTCTAGTCCCCTTCCTATATTAAGGTCGGCCCCCTATGCCGTTTCTGTTTTTATAAATAATGACATGGCCGTTGCTGAAACTAAAACTTTAGACAATGTGACCGACCTTGTGGATATTCCCAATTTATCGGTAAATAGAGCGCCGGAAAATCCTGGAACATTTAATTTAACAAGCCGTTTTGATGGAGATACGTATCTTCATTTGGGTGGTGTGGGTGACACCCTTCGTACCATTCTTCATGGAGACAGCAGCCAGTTTCCTGGAGTGGGCGGAGCAGAGACTGATCTTTACGCAAGATTTCTATTGGTAGATTTAAGAACAAAGAAAGTTCACACCGCACCCTATATTAATTATGGAGACAGGCCCCATTCCACCTGTCTCAATCAACCAGACATTGATAAGCAGTGGTTCGCTATTTCCTATAGCGATGAGAAAGATGAAAACGGAGATCCCATACATGTGGATTACTACAACCAGGCCCCTTGTTTTGAGGACACGGCACCCGGTGACTATCTTTTTGTGGAACTTCTTAATAGTCGAGATTTAATCAAAGAATCTGATATTCATGACAGTATTAATATTCTCCCTATTACAATCACTCCGGTGACTACAGAAAACCATTTGTCAGACATTTGGATGGTGACCACTGAGAATCGCCCGGTGACACAAACCTTTTCATTTCATACAAACTATATGAAAAGGACAGACTGGATACTAACCTTTGATTCAAGTCTTTCATATTTAACGTCAAACCTGAGGACGGGCGCAGTTGGTGCCGTAGACGG
>JBBQPV010000299.1:0-3741 GCA_038216925.1 Bdellovibrionia bacterium | reverse complement strand
AATTGCAGTTTTAACTTTCACGATTTTTGGCCAGGCCCTTAGTTTGGCTAGCGCCAATTTCAACACAAACCCCATTAAAATTTCTTCAGATATTGCCCGATTCAAAAATGTTTACTCCGGCTTTCCGGATCGTCGCAAATTATTGCTCATTGGAGTAACTGATGGCGAGGGAGCAAATGGCAGTGATAATGGCGTTTACACAGGGGGAAGCCATCTCCGTTATTTGGCTGAATTTAACCCCGAGTTTTACAGCCATCGTGACAAACCACCACCGCCTTTGCCCATTAATATAAGCGCGTGGAAAGCCTACGATCTCCTTATATGGGGCGGTTACGAGGGCGCTAAGGCCATGTATCCGGAGCTCCCGTGGGCATCTTTGAAGTGCCTGAACTATGATGTTGGAGACCTTACCTATTGTAGAGTTCCGTAGTTCTCAGATTTCGGAATAGATAAGCTCATAAAATCTCTATTAGATTTATTCTCTCAAATTCGAGAATTTAAATTTCGATTTAATGGCGAAATTTTCATAATTATCAGTTATTTCATATATTTACATTGGCACCACTTCTTAGGCCCTACCCTTGCAATTTAAGCCTTTCAGATTCTAACCCACTAAAAGGAGATGTTATGAAAAACCTCATTTATGTAAGCGCTCTGGCTCTGTTGTTTTCCGGGTCATTTGCAGTCGCTCAAGAAGGCGGCGAAGTTAAGCAAGAAACAAAAGAAGTTGTAAAGGACAAGGTTGACGTTGTTAAAGACCGAGCCCAATTAAGAAAAGACAGAAAAGAGAGAAACCAAGAACAAATGGAAGTGAACAAGGATAAAAAAGCTTTGAACGAAGACCGAAAAGAATTTGGTGCAGGTTCACCTCAAGCCAAAGAAGAGGCTGAGAAATTAAAGGGTGATAGAAAAGAGAGAAACGAAGCTCAAAAAGAAGTGAATAAAGACAAAGTGGATTTAGCTAAGGACCGTAAAGAACTTCATGGCGATAAAAAAGAGCGCCGAGAAGAAGTCAGAAAAGCTCGTATGGAGAGACGTCACAACGGTAGAAAATAAGCTTTAACTGGAATACAACGCCCGGCGAGAAATCGCCGGGTTTTTATTTTTCAGATTTGTTCATGATGTCTTTGACAGCTTTGCCACAACCAAGTTCTTTTCTTAATTTCGGAACCCACTTAGCAACGTTTTCCGCTACCATTTTTTCTCTCCCCGGAAAATTATAGTATTCGTCATTAGGCCAACCTAGTTTTAAAATACTATGGGTTGGAGTGAATTCTAATTTGGCCTGTCCTAAATCCACTGGAGGCTGGATACGGGTGAGAAGTCCCCGACTAAATCCAGAACCTTCTCCAACCATCAATGTGTTTAAATCCATTCTTAAAATCTTTCTTTCAATTTCAGGAGCAGCAAGTTTCAAAGCATTATATGCACTTTCGTCACTCATAAGTCCGTTGGGTGGATAATCGCGATATTGAAAACCCTCCGTAGTGACTCCAATGCTGTGGAATAATTCATGGGCCATCATAAAGGGTTTACTGAGAACTAAATCCCAAATTCCTGGCGTAGCCACTTGAAGATTAGGAACGGGAACAAATACCGCTGCTAGTCGGCCGGTATTAGCGCTATTGTCAACCACTGCTCGAAGTAAATTATTTACAGTAGCCTTACCGACATCATAATTAAATGCGCCGCCTTGTGCCTTTGTAGCTTCCTTTTTTCCATCTGCAATGAATTTATATTCATCATCTAAAAAGCTTATTTCAAGTTTAAGATTAAAAAAATCAGTGTCGTATGTTTTCTCGATGCCTTTACAGAATTCCACAACCGCCGCTTTCAACGCAGGAATATCATTGAAATTGCGTGCATTTTTTTTGTACCACTCCGGGGGAGTGGCTACATTAGTTTCCGCCAATACTTTTTTTGAATCCGTTTGACCAAATGCACTCGCGCCTAAAATATTGATTGGAACGGTAAAGAAAAACTTTTGACCTTTTCGTATTACAGTAGCAGTCCCACTATTTCCGTACTGAGAAAACTTAACCGTGTAGACTTGATTTTCCACAAATACTGAAGGCTTCGCAGCAGCCCTCGATTGTAATGGCAAAAATGAAAGGACTACAAATATTTGAACTATTCTGTTGGTTCTCATTGCCTCAAAACTATGCAACTTAAGTGCCTCAGAGGAGCGAAAACCAGACACTATAAGTAGCTGCCGCGTGTAATTAATGATTAAACTGGTTATATTTCGCCTATTATTGTCATTTCTTGCATTTAAAAAGCGGTTGAGAATATTTCCCGCCAAACTTATTGTTTTACAGGCCCAGCAATGGTTTCATAGTCAAAAGAGAAGGAGAGCTATGAAAAACATCGTGGGAACTTTTATTATTATTTTAGGTTTATCCATCAACGTTTCGTCTCAGGCTGACGAAGCTCAAAAGCAAAAACTGGTGGAATTAAAGGCCCGTAAAAGCGCTGCGACAAAAGAAAAAGAGAAGCTTCGCGAAGAGAACGATAGTCTCTCCACCGACGCGGAGGTCCTGAAATCAAAAGTTCTAATTGTGGAAGAAGAAGTAAAGGCCTTGGATCTTGATGTTAAAGCCGAGAGAGATGAGAACACCGTTGCGAAAAATAATCTAGACAAACTTAAAAAGCAAAAAGCCCAGGCTGAAGACAACTTAGCTAAGCTTCGACAAGACCGAACGGCACACAAAAAAGAATACAAGCAGTTGGCGGAAAACATCGCGAAAGAAGAAAAGATCCTTGAAGCCAGAGAAATCGAAGCAGGGAAGCAGGATACTTTGGCACAAGAAGATAAAGCGCGAGTCGAAAAAGATTCGGAAAAACTCAAAGGTAGTCTAAAACAAAATCAGACTCGATTGGAAGCTAGCGAAAATTCTCTGAAAAAATCTCAGGAGGCATTGAAAGTAAGCAATGCAAAACTCGCCGATTTAAAAAGTCAGAATGAAAGCTTATTAAAAAAAGCCGCCAATACCGAAAGCGAAACAAATAAGTTACGGGAAGAAATCGTTAAAGTAAAAAAAGATATCGAAAACTCAAAAGCGGTTGCCGCGTCGTTGAAGACCAAATTACAAAGCGCTCAAAAACTAAGGGACGAAACCGGTAATCAATACAATGCCGTAGCGAAAGAAAGCTTCGCCGCTAAGGAGGAAACAAAAACCTTGAGTGAGAGTGTAAACAAAGCCGAGTCCGAGATCCGTGATTTAAAGGGTCAAATTGAGGCCGGGCGGGAAGAAATTGAAAAGGCTAAAAAAGAGCGGGAAGAACTTAACAAAAAAAAACGTAAAGCCGCTGTAGACATTGAAAAATATCGATTCGAACTTGAGCGCTTAAAACTTCAGTATGCTGAGCTCAATAAAGAAGTCGAAAACCTGAGGTAAATCTTAAGAAAACGTACTCATTGGCGGACAAGAGCAGATCAGGTTTCTGTCCCCATGGGGATCATTGATTCGGGCTACTGGCGGCCAAAATTTTGCGTCCTTAGCAACGCCAGCAGGAAACACAGCCTTCTCCCTAGAATACCCATGATCCCAAATAGAAGATGTGGCAGCCATGGCAGTGTGAGGCGCATTTTTTAAAACATTATTAGTTTTATCCTGAACACCGGATTCAATTTCTCGGGCTTCTTCTCTGATATTGATTAGCGCCTGGCAATAGCGATCCATTTCATCTTTAGATTCACTCTCAGTAGGCTCAATCATCATAGTCCCGGCAACAGGCCAA
>JBBQPV010000298.1:0-3749 GCA_038216925.1 Bdellovibrionia bacterium | reverse complement strand
TGGCAGATAAACTCCCGCCAGGATGTCCACTTCCCGCTTCCGTCAGCATTTTCAATATAATTTTTCGGCTTTCAAGGGCTTGTTTTTTGATTTTTACGATGTCTTGCATGGGCTATTTATGCTCGACAGCACTTGCATCGTCAATGATTTTCCCCTACTCTTTTTCCATGAATGATTGGCGTGATTTTAAAAAGACTGAGCTTCACAGACACTTAGAAGGGGCGGTGCGCCTTCAAACTATTATTGATGTCGCCGATGAAGCAGGGATCAAATTACCCTCAAAAGATCCTGAAATCCTGAAAAAACATGCCCTAGTCCTTGAACCCATGAAAGATTTAAGCTCGGTTCTTAAAAAGTTTTGGCTCATTCAGTCATGCTTAGCCACCGAGACAATTTTAGACCGCATTACCTATGAGAATTGTGTGGATGCCTACAATGATGGCATTCGAGTATTAGAATTAAGATATTCACCCGGATTTATTCAAACAAATCATGACAAACTCACCTATGCCAGCATCCATGAGGCTATAAAGCGAGGAGCCCGCCGGGCCCGAGAAGAGTACCCAGACTTACTGGTTGGATTCATTTGCATAATTAGCAGGGATCTTCCCGCCATTGAAGCAGAGCGCACGGCAGATTTAGCCATTTCCCATAGAGATAGCTTTGTTGGGTTTGACCTTGCCGGGGATGAAATTGGATATCCTAGTGTTGGATTCAAACATTTTTTTAAAAAAGTGCGGGACTCTGGGTTAGGAATAACCGTGCACAGTGGAGAAGCTAAAGGCCCTGATTCAGCTTTGTCTGTGCAGGAATCTATCGAACATCTGGGTGCGACTCGCATTGGTCACGGTGTTCAAATTATAAACGATTTAAAAGTTGTGGAATTTGTTAAAAAATCAAATGTCCTTTTAGAACTCTGCCCCACTAGTAATTATCTCACTCAAGCGGTGGATTCGGTGGAAGCCCATCCCATAAGAAAATTAATGGACCTAGGTGTAAAGGTTTCTCTGAATTCAGATGATCCCCATCTTTTTGGAATAGATCTCACCCATGAATATAATTTATTAGCTCGCACCCATGGATTTGGCTTAAAAGAATTTAATCAGATGAATTCCAATGCTCTTGAATTTACATTCTTAGATAAAACGTCCGCATCACATGCCTTGAAATAAATTATATTATTTATTTAAGAGAAAAACGCCACCCAAAATCATCGCCACTGCAGCCACTCTATATAGACTAATGGATTGTGCGGGCAACCCAAAAAAACCAAACTTGTCTATGATGATAGCGGCAACACATTGTCCAAGTATCATGAGCACCAGACTGTACAGAGCGCCCAGTCTGGGAAAAGAAAGGGCCAAACAAAGTACAAGAAAAAATCCACACGCTCCACCCAATGTTTCTAGTGGAGTTATTTCTCGCATTTTGTTCCACGGAACATTTCCACGGAATGCTTCAACAGCCAAAAATATTAAAGCAAGTAGCGTGAAAACAAGAGTGTTGATGGTGAGGGTGGAGGACATTCCAATTTTCTTTTGCAGACTGCCCGCAATGCCTGATTGTAAAGCGGCAAAGATTCCAGCCGACGCAGCAATAAGTAACCAAGAAGTACTAGCAGGGTTCATAGAGCTATTCTGAAAGTTTTTTTTTTAAAGAGCAAGGCTTTTAAGTACCGCTTCAGTTTGGCCTTGAGCGACGGATTTACCATTTTCAAGAACTAACATGCACTCCGAGAGAGCGCGAACATCCCGCGTGTCATGGGTTACAAGGACAAAAGGAATTTTAAACTCTATGTTGAGCTCCTTAATGAGTTCTCGTGCTTCACCTTTGTTAATTTCATCTAGAGAACTAAAAGGCTCATCCAGCAGCATTAGCTTGGGTTTCAACAACAATGCTCGGGCAAGACTGACCCGTTGAGCCTCACCCCCAGACAGAACGGCGCACTTTTTCTCAGCACTTTTATTTAATTCCAACCTCTCCACAAGATTTTCATAAGGGCCGTCCCAAATCTTAGGAGAAATCCCCTGTGCCTTTGCAGGAAATAAGATGTTTTCCCGTACCGTCATATGTGGGAAAAGTGAAAAATCCTGAAATACAAAACCAACGTGTCTCTTATTTGAAGGCTCCTTTGCTAAATCTTGTCCGTCAACAATGAGGCTAAACCCTGGAGCCTCGTAAAGCCCTGCCATCAGCCATAGAAGAGTAGTTTTTCCGCTGCCACTTCGTCCCCAGACAGCGCTGATTTTACTGTCAGAAAATTCCCAAGCAGGAATGTCTAATTTGAAATCATCTTGCGTGAGGTTTACGTTTTCTATTTTAGCCATCTATAAATGAATCTCCTACGAGAGAGGCCGCAAATCCAGTAATGAATAAAAACAGGGACGCAAAAGCCGCCTGCTCCAATCTGTATTGTGACATTAAGCTTGAAATATGTAGTGGCAGTGTCAGGGCCGAAGGAGCGATCATCACTGAGGTTGAAAATTCACCCATTGACCAACAAAAGACCAAAACAAAACCCAAAATATATGTTCCGTGATTTAATGGCCAAAATACCTTTTTAAAATTAAATACTTTAGAGTAACCCCAAAGTTTCAGCACGGGAAAAAAACGCCTGTGCACTTCCATGAGAGGGCCACCTACAAACCTAAGCACCAGTGGGGTCAGTGCCGTGACGTGAGCGAGTAATAGGACCAAAAATAAAACCGGCTTATTAGACAACGGCGACGGGGAAAATATTAAAATAAATCCGAGGCCTATGACAACACTGCTTAACGCAGGAATTTTTAACATGTTTTCTTTTGATCCCGCCGTGTTCCACAGGATCACAAAAAGAGTGACTATTAACGACGTCATCAAAGCCAATACTGTGGAAAACAAAATAACCCCAGGTAGATCTGTTTGATCTCCGGGCCGAGCCGACAATCCTAATTCTACAAACGGAATAAATAAAATGATGGAAATAAACAATGTGAGCATCGTAGGCCAGATTACCGGTCTATTACCCCGAAAAGATTTTTTACTTCCCATTTTAAGCTTCTTAAAAAACTTCAAGAAAAGAAGAAAAACTATAAACTGAAGTAAGAACTGAATCAGAGCTATCGCCACCGCCATACTCACGTTGCCCTGAGTTTTTATTTTTTCATAGATTAACACCTCAAGTGTAGTCGCCCTTGGTCCGCCGCCTAGGACAAGTGGAATAGCAAGACTACTCACAGCAAAAGAAAATACGAGGGCAAACATTGTTTTTATCGTAGGTAAAATTTGCGGCCACATGACTTTGCGGAAATAAAAACCTGATGACGCCCCGTAAAGTTTTCCCAACGTAGACCACTGGTCATTAACGGTGGCCCACCTTTCCCCTAACACAATAGCGCACAGCCCGGCATTCACAAATCCATGACCAATAACAACGCCCCACAACCCGTACGGGAAATTTTTCCAGCTGATAAGAAGTCCTAAAATCACAAACACAGGGGACACCATCTGAGGAAATATAAACAAAGGACGCACAATCTTTTTTAGTGCGCCCATCTGGCTATAACCAGGGGCCGCAACAAGGCCAATCACCACTGCTAACGCTCCACTTAAAATTCCCTGAACAAGCGTAAACAATAAAACTTTTATAAATTCGGAATTCTCAATCAGTTCGCTTAAAAGAGGTATTTGAAAATGACCCAAAAGAGCCAACAGAGGAAACAAAGTCAAAAGCAATAAGAAGATCATGAGGAAAAAATCTCACGCCATTT
>JBBQPV010000297.1:0-3781 GCA_038216925.1 Bdellovibrionia bacterium | reverse complement strand
GACATTGAACGAAGATCCGTTGAGTAACCAAACATTTGTGCGAGAGGAACTTCTGCCGATATGACTTGCGTATTATTTCTTGCAGTCATATTCAAAATTTTTCCACGTCGCGAATTCAAATCACCAATTACGCTACCCATAAATTCTTCCGGCGTTAAAACTTCAACCTTCATCACAGGCTCCAATAAAACGGGAGATGCATTTTTGCACCCTTCTTTAAATCCCATGGAACCGGCAATTTTAAAGGCCATTTCTGAAGAATCAACTTCATGATAGCTGCCGTCGGTGAGCGATACTTTTACATCAACAACTGGGTATCCCGCAAGTATTCCATTTTCGCAAGCTTCTTTTATTCCTTTCTCAATGGGACCGATAAATTCTTTCGGAATCGTACCTCCCGAAATCTTATTGAGAAACTCAAAACCTTTTCCCGAATGGTTGGGCTCTAAGTCTAAAATGACATGGCCATACTGGCCTTTTCCGCCCGATTGCCGAATGAATTTTCCCTCACTTCTTACTTTTTTAGTGATGGTTTCCCGGTAGGCGACCTGAGGTTTACCCACGTTGGCGTCTACTTTAAATTCCCGCAGCATTCTATCCACAATAATTTCAAGATGAAGCTCTCCCATTCCAGAAATAAGTGTTTGACCTGTTTCCGGGTCCACCCTCACCCTAAAAGAGGGGTCTTCCATAGCCAGTTTCTGTAGGCTCAGGGCCATTTTTTCTTGATCAGCAGTAGTTTTAGCCTCAATAGCCACGGCTATAACCGGCTGAGGGAATTGAATGGATTCCAAGAGGATGGGATTATCTTTATCGCAAAGAGTGTCCCCCGTAGTTGTGTATTTTAGTCCAACTGCTGCTGCAATGTCCCCAGCTCTGACTTCTTTTATGTCTTCTCTGTCATTGGCGTGCATCCTTAAGAGCCGTCCTAGGCGCTCGTTCTTGCCCTTGCTGGCATTATGAATGTATCCGTTGGAATTGAGGACGCCGGAATACACTCTCAAATAGGTCAAAACTCCAACAAATGGGTCAGTCACAATTTTAAACGCCAATGCACTAAAAGGAGCATCAAAATCGGTTTTTCTTGTTAACGGCTTAGTGGGATCGCTCATGTCAAATCCAACAATATCCGGAATATCTAAGGGGCTGGGAAGGTAATCTACAACAGCATCCAGAAGCTGTTGAACCCCTTTATTTTTAAAAGCGGCGCCGCAAATGACGGGCACGCATTTTAACGCAATTGTGCCCTTTCTTAGAGCAGTCTTAATCTCATCATTGCTGATTTCCTTACCTTCTAAGTATTTATCCATGAGTTTGTCATCAAGTTCTGACATTTTCTCAATGAGAAATTCCCGCATTTCTTCTGACTGGGCCTTAAACTCTGCCGGGATGGTTCCTACGTTGAACTTCGCCCCAAGATCGTCTTCCGACCACGAAATAGCTTTCATAGTCAGTAAATCAATGACCCCTTTGAATTTGTCTTCAGTACCTAGAGGAATTTGGATAGGAACGGGATTAGCGGATAACTTTTCTTTGATGGAATTCCAACTCATGGTGAAATCGGCGCCCACTCGGTCCATTTTGTTAATAAACGCTATGCGGGGGACTTTATATTTGTCCGCTTGTCGCCAAACCGTTTCCGACTGGGGCTCAACTCCGTTGACGGCATCAAAAACACAGACGGCACCGTCTAAAACTCTAAGAGAACGTTCAACCTCAATGGTAAAGTCCACATGGCCTGGGGTATCGATTATATTAATACGGTGATTTTTCCACCCACAAGTGGTGGCAGCTGAAGTGATGGTGATTCCCCGCTCTTGTTCCTGGGGCATCCAGTCCATGGTGGCAGCGCCGTCATGAACTTCTCCAATTTTATAATTTACGCCGGTGTAAAATAGAACTCGTTCTGTGGTTGTGGTCTTGCCCGCATCAATGTGAGCCATGATCCCAATGTTTCTAGTATGCCGAAGATCATCGGTCTTTTGAGGAGCAAAGATGGTGTCCATAACGGATTACCACCTATAATGTGCAAATGCCTTATTGGCTTCAGCCATTTTATGAACGTCTTCACGCTTCTTAATAGTAGTCCCGCGATTGTTGTAAGCGTCCATCACTTCAACTGCTAGGCGGTCCATCATGGTTTTTTCTGAACGTTCTCTAGCATAAGTCACCAACCAACGAATTGCCAAAGCTTGTCTTCGACTAGGGCGAACTTCAACGGGCACTTGGTATGTAGATCCGCCAACACGGCGACTTTTAACTTCCACCATTGGCTTACAATTCTCGATGGCTTTTTTCAAAACGATCATGGGATCTTCAGCGGTGATCTTAGATTTAATAACCTCAATACAACCGTAAATAATCTGCTCAGCGACGGATTTTTTTCCATCACTCATCAGAGTGTTAATAAATTTTGCGATGGTCACATCTCGATAAATGGGATCAGGCAAAATTTCTCTTTTAAAACTTACATTCTTTTTACGAGGCATTCTGTCTCCTTAAGTTGTCGCCGCTTTTGGACGTTTTGTTCCATATTTGGAACGGGCGTTTTTTCTATCAGCTACGCCCTGTGTATCCAGAGTTCCACGAACAATATGGTATCGCACTCCTGGCAAATCCTTTACTCGACCGCCACGAATCAAAACCACGCTATGCTCTTGAAGATTGTGACCAACCCCTGGGATATATGAAGTCACTTCATATCCATTGGTCAATCTCACCCTAGCAACTTTTCTCAAAGCTGAGTTTGGTTTCTTAGGTGTGGTTGTGTAAACACGAACGCACACACCTCGTTTTTGTGGCGACCCTTGCAAAGCAGGGGAAGCGGTTTTTCTCTTTTGGATCTGCCGCTCGCGGCGGATCAACTGATTAATCGTGGGCATTCTTTATCGTCCTTCTTCCGAATTCGTATTTCGGGAGTATATTTTTTTTTTACGCCACGTCAAGAGTTTAGCCCTGTGCGGGTAAACTTTCGACAACTGAAGTGGAAGTTGGCAATTGCACTTCCTCATCATGAGCGTCTTCTTCAATACCAAGTTTCCATCGTTTATAGACCGGGAGACCTGTTCCCGCAGGAATCAAGCGACCCATAATAACGTTTTCCTTCAAACCGCGGAGATAATCCACTCGGCCAGAGATACTGGCTTCTGTGAGAACCTTTGTGGTTTCTTGGAAAGACGCTGCGCTGATAAAACTCTCCGTGCTCAAAGATGCCTTAGTGATACCTAAGAGAAGAGGCTCAGCTGTGGCAGGTTTTCCGCCAGCTTGCTTAACCCGTTCATTTTCATCTTCAAAAATAGTTTTCTCAACGTTTTCACCAGCCAAGAAGGATGCATCTCCAACTTCAACAATCTTAACCCTTCTGAGCATCTGGCGAACAATGACTTCAATATGCTTATCATTGATGCTGACACCCTGAAGGCGATAAACTTCTTGAACTTCATCTACTAGGTATTTAGCCAATTCCTTATCACCCAAAACTCTCAAAATATCGTGGGGATTGGAACTTCCGTCCATCAAAGGCTCACCGGCTTTAACATATTCACCTTCGCGAACACCGATGTGTTTTCCTTTTGGAATCAGATATTCTTTTTGTTCCCCAATTTCTGGTGTAACAATCACGCGCTGCTTACCTTTAGAATCTTTTCCGAAACTCACATAACCGTCGATCTCAGAAATGATGGCTGTTTCTTTTGGTTTACGAGCTTCAAAAAGCTCGGCAACTCGAGGAAGACCTCCAGTGATGTCCTTTGTCTTTGTGGTTTCTCTATGAATTTTCGCC
>JBBQPV010000296.1:0-3783 GCA_038216925.1 Bdellovibrionia bacterium | reverse complement strand
AAGCGGCGTACAATTTATTTGCGACCGAAGACGATAAGACCCAAAATTATTTCAGAGCTGCTTTAGAATTAACTGTAGTTTTGGGGTTAGGTGTTAACTGGTATTACCAAAATCACGACATTAACGTAGGAGACTACGACTATTTAGATTTAAGAAAATCTCTCGTTACTCGGCTTACATCTTTTGACGCTGTCCGCTTTGACAATAATAATTCAGGGATAAATAGAAAACATATTTATCCAACCGGACTCACTTATTACATGGTTGGCCGGTCTAACGGTCTTAGTCAGCTGGAATCTTATCTTGGAGCTTTTGTCAGCTCTTCCATTTGGGAATATTTTGTAGAGTTTAGAGAAGTGGTCAGTATCAACGATATGATCATGACCCCGGCCGGCGGCGCTGTTCTTGGAGAGACTCTCTTTCAATTAAGTAGATTATTTAAACACACCGGAATAAAAAACCAAGCATTGAGAACTATTCTAAATCCCCTGACAGAATTTCATAATTGGGTGGATGGTTTTAAACCCAAGCGTACTCTTTCTAATACCAATACAGGACTTGATCCAAATATATTTGCTAAATTTGATGTGTTTGCTACAAAAGCAAAAAATGAAACTGGGGACAGAAACTATGTCGGAGTTGAGGCGAAAATCGTAAATCTATCCTTGGCGCCGGGAGTTGAAAAAGGTTTGATTTTTGATGCAGGTGGAATGACTGACTTTGCCATGAGATTTTCGGCAGATCAAAACCCCATAAGCGATTTTAAAATGACAGCAAAAACTTCTATGTTTTTTTACTACCGAGCAAAGGATATTAAAAAAGATGAGCGTGGCCGCCTTGAAGGGTACGCCTTTGTGGTTGGGCCTACTCAAGGACTAGACATTGACGTCCAAAAGAATAATCTTACCCACACAAATCAGGATGTCATCATGAACGTTCAGGTTATCGGAAACTCAGTAGACGTAACACGCTTTTATAAAGACTTTAAAATGAGAATGACCCTTGATATGTTTCCAAACTTTGCCATGCTGCGGAGCTATGCCTTTGAAGATTATCGAAAAGATCACGATATTAAAAACGTCCAGTCCACATTGATTTCAGAGGGAACCTATTACGCCTATGGCTATTCCACTGGGATAAAATTATCCGCGGGTTATTCCAACGTGGAATTAAGTTCAAGTTATAAGAACGATCAATTCTATGGTTTTAATCAGCGCACACGTTTCATGGAGAGAGAGTTAAACTATCTGGATTTGAGCGACCATCGCTCCATTCAAGATTATGCTGCTAACATTTCTTTGGAGAAAACGGCAGTGGTTCGATGCGGTTTGGAAATTGAGCATAGGGATGGACGCGTGGACACTACTACTCCAATTCCCCGAAAGGTGAATACGAAATATTGCTCCTTTAATTATTCATTCCTATAGGGTGAGACAACTTGGCTAAAAGCTTTTTCATATTAATTTTATTTTACGGGTTAGCTGGTTTTGGAGACTTTTGCCCAGCTGAACTTTTGCGTATGGGTGACAACAAACAAAGTCAGTATGAATCGGAAGTCCTTTCCGCAATGATACATGAATTTAAATCCACTGGTACCGGACTATTAAGCCAGAATAATCCCGAAATCCATTTTCCAAATCGCACATGCGGTTATGTCTGCGCTCTCAATGTCATACAATCTATTAAAAAATTTGCGGGAATGGAAGTTTCTGAAAATCCCGCGAAAGAGTTAAATGCCTTGGTCAAGGTTCCTCTCCAACACGGCCCCAATTCCATTGATTTGGGAGAAATTTTAAAAACTTTGGTGCGAACAAAATTACCTACACTTGACACTTCCGTCGATATTTTAAGTCTTGATGAATTTCTCCCTGAAATTGTAGACAGACGTTCAAATCGAATAACTAAAACCCTAGAAATTTCGGCGATAGGTAGCCAAAGTGGCAGCATACAAATTATAACTTACATTGTTTTGCAAAATTCCAAATTGGTTGGAGGCCATTCGGTCATTCTCTTCTCAAAAACCGGTAGAGTGATTGCAGTAATAGATCCGAACTTTCCTGAAAAACCTGTAACCTATGTGGCTCAGCCCCACGATCTAAAAGGTGGACTAAAAACCGTCGAACTTCTTCCCGCAAATCCGAAAATGCGGGACACAGTTTATGGCCCGGAAGGCACTATTCTTATCCATTCTGTCATGACCGTAAAACTTTACTAAAGATTGCCACAGCGCCTTACGGAAAGTGGGCTGTCACCTTTTGAGTGGGAGAAAAAGATTAAATACAGATCCGATATTAGGTATGCTTTCCACGGAAATTTTTCCTCCATGAATTTCAATAATTTGCTTAGTGATAAACAGTCCCACGCCAAGGCCTTCAGCCCTTTGTGCCGCATTTTCTGCTCTATGAAATAGCTGAAAAATTTTACTTTGGTCTTGCACCGGGATTCCGTATCCATGGTCTTGGACTCTGATCATGATTCCAGAGCCGTCTTGCGAATTTGAAAGATTTATTTCAATGGGCTTTTGATTTCCATATTTAATTGCGTTGGAAATAAGGTTTGATATGGCTTGCTCTAACCGCATAAAATCCCATTTACCAAAGATGGGGTTGGTTTTATTAAATTTTAAATAGTCAGAACTTGCATAAAGCCCTTCTTTGAATCTAGGTAACACATCCGAAATTAAATTATTTATATCAAAAATTTCCAAATCCAGATCCAGAATGCCTAGTCGAATTTTATTAAAATCAAAAAGTTCGGTAATTAATTTTTCAAATCGAGAGATAAGTGCGGTGCACCCATCTAGATTTCGCCTAATAGTCGATAAGAATTTAAACTCTGGTATTTCAGACTCAGTGAAAAGCATCTTTATAAGCCCAAGCTTTAATTTTAATGCAGTTAACGGACTGCGGAGCTCATGTGCTGCCACCGCAGAAAACTCATCTCGGACGCGAAGGGCCTCTTTAAATTCTATGATAGACTCTCTTTGCGCTTGTGCTTGTTTTTGAACACTTATGTCCAGGGTAAACCCCATAATTTCTCTTTCTCTCTTATCAGACAAAGTGAGTCCAACCAGAACTGGAACGCGTTTTCCGCTTTTGGTGATGTATTCTTTTTCATAAATCTCTGCTTGTCCCCTCTCCACTGCCTCTCTTATCGCTTTCTCAGAAACTTCCGAATATTCTGGTGGGGTAATTTGTTTCCACGATACTTTACCATTGGCCAAATCCTCTGCATTATATTCAATCATTGTTAGAAAAGTCTGATTTGCGCCCGTTATAAAACCATTGTCCGAACCCAATGTGATTCCTATGAGAGAGGACTCAAAAAGACAATTCATTTTCTTTTCAATATTTTTCTTATCTGTGATGTTTCTAAAAAACCAATAGAATCCATCGGCGGTGGGAAATCCGTAGCACTGGTACCATGCCTTCCAGCATTCAAATTGTTCCTCAAAATCCACAGGTGTTAAAAACTGCATAGAGTGTAAATAAGTCTTTCTGAATTTTTCTGAAATTACACCTTTGAATTCTTCCCACATATTTTTTCCAAGAAGTTTTTCTCTGGGACCAAAACAAGTTTCTGCAACTCGATTTACATAAGTAAATTCCCCATCGTGACCGATGGCTATAAACGCATCGGGCATGTTTTCCAAAATATCGATTCGATTTTCAGCATCTGATTCTGAGTAAAACCTTTTATAGTAAGGAGGGACTATGGGCTTATCCAAATTTGTCATTGGGACATCGTTGCAATTAGAAATTCAACTAGTCACTTGCAAATTTG
>JBBQPV010000295.1:0-3794 GCA_038216925.1 Bdellovibrionia bacterium | reverse complement strand
TGTTCCCATTGGTGGAGTGCACCTCACACAAGATGTGTCCATTGGACTTCGCACTCCCGCAGTGCAAGCTGAAGAAATCAAAAAGAAATACGGCAGTGCTATGGCAAGCCTTGTGAATGGGGCTGAACTTATTGAAGTGCCCAGTGTTGGTGGGAGAAATGCCCGCACGTTGTCTCGGTCCACTCTTGCAGAAGTGATCGAGCCCAGAGCGGAAGAAACACTTTATCTTATTCAAAACGAAATTGTAAAAAGCGGTTACCACGCACTGATTGGCGCAGGCGTGGTGTTGACAGGTGGGGGAAGTAGCCTTGAGGGAATCGCCGAACTTGGAGAATTTATTTTTGAAATGCCAGTTCGTCGGGGATTTGCGCAGAATACGTCAGGTTTAAAAGAAGTCGTAAACAGTCCTAGTTTTGCAACAGCACTTGGCTTAATAAAGTTTGGCGCAGAAAAAGGAAAGAGCTCGGAGAAGAGCACAAGATTTTTGGACAAAATTAAGAAAGATTTATCATCTTTATTTTGAAGTTAACAACAAAGGGGATACAGCATGTTTGAAATAGAAGAAGGGGCACATTTAGGAGCCAGTATAAAAGTAGTAGGTATTGGTGGCGGTGGCTCAAACGCTGTGACAACAATGATGCAAGCAGGAATGAACGGTGTGGAATTTGTGGTGGCCAATACGGACCGCCAAGCACTTGAAGCGGCACCTGCACCAGGAAAAATTCAATTGGGTCGTGAACTCACAAAAGGTTTAGGCGCCGGAGCTAATCCGGAAATTGGAAAACGAGCGGCCATAGAAAGTTACAATGACATTGCAGAAAAATTAGAAGGTGCTGATATGGTTTTTGTCACCGCCGGTATGGGCGGAGGAACGGGAACTGGTGGCGCACCGATTGTTGCTAAAATTGCTAGAGAACTGGGCGCACTCACCGTAGGGGTTGTCACCAGACCATTTCTTTTTGAAGGAAAACGTAGAAAAAAACACGCTGATCAGGGATTAGCGGAACTTCGAGAAAACGTTGACACGCTGATCGTCATTCCAAATCAAAAATTGTTAGCGATTGCTGGCGAGAAAACGCCACTTCTTGAAACATTTAAAAAAGCTGATGAAGTATTACTCCAGGCAGTTCAAGGAATTGCCAATCTTATAAATATCCGTGGTCTCATCAATCTTGATTTTGCCGATATTAAAACAGTCATGGCAAATAAGGGAATGGCTTTGATGGGGACAGGAGTTTCCAGAGGAGAAAACCGGGCCGTAGAAGCAGCCACTGCTGCGATTTCAAGCCCTCTTCTTGAGAACGTTTCTATTAATGGAGCAACGGGAATTATTATCAACGTCACCGGTGGGCCGGATTTAACAATGTTTGAAGTCAATGAAGCTTCTACATTAATCACTGAGGCTGCTCATGAGGATGCTGAAATTATTTTCGGTGCGGTGATTGATGAACATATGAAAGATGAAGTGCGCGTAACTGTCATCGCCACTGGATTTGGAAAAGATGACAAGGTTGCTTTTGCAGATCACATGACTCAACTCCAAGCGCTTTCCATGGCTCAGACCGTGATGAACAATCCCGCTGCACAGCATTTGACTTCTGCCATACAGCCTCACACTCTGTACAACGAAGAGCAACTGCAGCAGCCGGCGCCATTCATGCCGCAAAATTTCGCGCCTACACCTGCACCTGTTTCTCATCAAATTCCTGATTTGCAGCCGCAGTCATTACGGCCCTATGTGGATGGGTTGCCACCCATTCCCCATCAACCAATTCCTACACAGCAAATTGAAATGACTGATGCACGGGAGAATTCTTCACAGCGTCCAGTTTTACCTCGTGACATCTTACTTGCAAAGGCTAGGGCCTTTAGAGAGAGCCAGTCTTATGTAAAGCCTCAACCGGAACAACCAGTTCAGTTGACAATGCCCATGCCGGATCTTGAAACAGCAAAAAAAATGGCCCAGCAAATGGCACCACGTGAGAACTATGAGATTCCAGCCTTTATAAGAAAGAATCAGAAGCCCGATCAAGCGCCAACGTAAGTGAAAAAGGTTTTTGTTATTTCAGATGTTCATCTTAAGAAGATGGCCTCTCCAACCGGTGAGGGCATTGTTCTTTTAATTAAAAAAGCCCAAAAGGAAGCCTCCGTGTTTTTAATTCTGGGTGATCTTTTTGATCTGTGGCTGGGTCAGGGTGATTATTTTAAAAAAGAATACGCGTCACTCCTAGAAGAATTCAAAAAATTAAAACAGACCTGTCGTTTAATTTATTTTGAAGGGAATCATGACTTACATCTGAAGAAATTTTGGGAGCAGGAATTGGGATTTGAAGTTTACGTAGAACCCCAGATGTTTGATTTTGATGGGATGAAGGTTTGGGCTGAACATGGCGACGAGATTAATCGAGGAGATAGAGACTATTTATTTCTCAGGTGGTTTTTGAGAACTAAACCCATGGAATATTTAATCTATAATTTGTCTTCTAAAATTTCCGGATTTATTGGAGAGAAGGCATCTGGTCTGAGCCGGGGATATACAGGCAAAATAGAAAACCAATCTAAAGAGATTTTTCGCAGGTATGCCATGGAAAAAGCGCAAACACAAAAATTTGATTTAATGCTCCTGGGACACACTCATGTTGTGGATGATTTTAGTTTTAAATCCATGACTGGGTCTAACCGTCTCATTAACCTAGGATCATGGCTGGAAAAGCCGTGCTACTTGGAGTTTAGTAGCAAAGACGATTTAAAAGTTTCTGAGATCCCAGTCAGTTAATTGAGCAGCTCCCATAGTTCATCATACGGCATCGCGGCCACTTCATTTCGCACCTTCTCCATGGCAGCTGTGTCACGAGGGTTGATGTCCATGGACTTAATTGTCACAGCCATGGACTCTAAATGTTTCCGGTTATAAAAAATCCTATCCCAGGCATAAGCAGAAGAGTTTGATACAGATCCCCAAGCATGATCAACCGTAGCCTTTACACCGATCAACGGGCCCGCAACGCCGTGCTGTTCCGCCAAATGCATAGACATTGGAGACACTGCAATAAAATAAAGCCAGGTAGTGATGGCTAGTCTCGCCGAAATTTTTGAGAACGCATTGTAAATTCGTAGTGCATCTTTCTTTGGAAATGACTTTTCTAAAAAAGCCACTGCTTCCCTCGGGGACATTTGAGGAATTTTTTCCATCAATTCATGTTTTTTTTCTGAGGGCAACGGATTTCGCGATAACTCGGGGACGTATGGTGGCAACCATGGCATCTGAAAACGAGTGACCACGTTCAGGGCAAGCCAGGCTGCAACTGCTCCTGTAACTTTAACAATATTTTGGCTTTTCACTCGCCCATTTATTTCATACTGAAACTCTTGCTTTAATAGACTTTCAAGCCGAGAAAAAGATTCCCTAGGGTCATTTGATACTTTTTGTATTCCAGAAATATAAGAACTAATTAATGAATCGGCATTAAGTTTTTCCATTTGGATGAAGTTTGTAGCATTTAAGCGCCTGATGAAACTCTTAAAGTTTTCAGGATTACTTTGTATTTCGTCGGGACTAAAAAGGAAATCTGAAATTGCTGAAGCCTTTGCTCTGAGTAGAGCCAGCTTTTCTTCGATAGAATTATCTTGCAGTTGGATCTCACGATTAGCCATAAGTTTTACCGCAAAATATTTTTCTCGTTCACGAACCTTTTCAAAATCAATTTGTAAAACCAACTCGGCATTAACACCCAAGATTCTATCTATTAAACCTCGGCAGTCCATAGCGACTGCCGAGTTAGCGCAAAATAAAA
>JBBQPV010000294.1:0-3798 GCA_038216925.1 Bdellovibrionia bacterium | reverse complement strand
TGGGTTTATAAAAAGTCGATTTTCCAGCGGCCAAAGCTATTCCTAAAACCGCGGCGATGAAATAATATTTCTTCATGGGCACACCTGATTTGAATTTACAAATAGTTGGTAGGCAGAGGGAGAAGATGGATTTCCGTTTCCAGTAAATACATTGACGTTCAACATATAATGTCCCAGTGGAAGACCCCTTAAGCTAATGCTTTTATTTGCTGCACTTCCCACTGTACTCACAACAGCCATGTCACACTGATTTCCAAATGTGTAAACCTCTCGGTAAAGATACAAATTAAGTTCCGCGCTGCCGGAAGTTCTAGTTAAACTGATTGTACTGAAAGAACCATCGTAATTGACGTCATAAAAATCATTGCTGGCAAATTGATTGCTACAACAATTGTGCAGATTTCCCCGTACACAAACTTGTTGACTGCCGATGGTGCAAGTCGCGGGGTCATTGGCAAAAATTGAAATAGTTTTTCCTAAACAGCCGGGTCCAGTTGTCACCGGCAATGGCTTTCCATAATCTTGGCGACTGGGAAGAATTGACTGTGAAGACAAAACGTTTGAACCATTTATAGCTGGATCATTATTTAACTCTAAAAATAACCCTACGCCTCTAAAATGTTGTGAAGCTCCAGGAAATTGGCCGGTGAATGTAGTCCAAAAATTCGCAAAGGGTTGAGTCACAGATTCTGTTAAATTATCATCCCCAGCGCCGCCATTTGAGCCACTTGTTGCCCCTCCGGCAATATTTCTAATAGGATCAACGCTGTCCCAAAGGGCTCTGGTGATTGCAAATTCGTGGAAATTGCCTTCACCACTAGCTGATGGGACATCTATGGCAGAGCCAAAATTTGAATTCTTGTCTACGTCGTAATTTAAAAAACAACCAGTGGTTCCCAGTGGAGTTCCATAGCAATCTCGGTAAATTTTATTTGCCCTTATTGCAGAGGAAAAAAAGTTTGCCCAGCCCTCTCCCCACATCAGACGCGCATCTAATATATTGGAACCGTTGTGCGGTCCACCGGGAGAATCTGTTCTAGCATAGTGATCCTCAATAAAGTGTCCGTATTCATGGGTTATGATTGCGTCGTCGAAATGATCTGTATCAGAGGAATCCACATCTCCATTTGAACCGCCTAAGATGTAGAGTTGGTCAGCGCCAACCTCGTAAAAGCTCAGAGGGTCTGATTGCCCAATGTAAATACTAGGGTTTACTCCCTTAGACCAATAGGCCGTTATCTTTGGAGCAACGGAAAAGCCAGCGCAACCTGGGGGAGAATTACTTCCACAAACAAAAAATCTAAGGGAATCATTTGCTCTCACAATATTTGAATGAATATTAAATGCCCCGCCCATGACAGTTCCTGTTGCCGGAGCAGTCAAGGTGCCAATGTTTATGGAAGCCGCTGCAGTAGCGGTGGAAAAACTTTGGCTTAAAGAATAAACGCCGTCACTTCCCGGCGCCGTAAGAACACTGACTTTTGCGTGGGAATTAAATGATCTGGAATTTATGCTCACAGTTAAATTTTGATTTCTGGGTGCGGTGAAGGAAAAATTTCCGCTGCCATCAGTCTCTGTACATTGAATAATAGACCCATTAGCATCTAAAACTTGCACTTCTGCCCACGGAATGCCGCCACCTAATATCTCCGCCCCAAATCCTGCGCCACTTACTTGCCGTACATTAAACTGGGCCAACCCTTGAACGGTTACGGGATTTCCAAATGTTAAGTTGAAGGAACAATAGGCTGATTCTTTTGAGGGAGTGACCGACGCAGCGGATCTGACAGATGGATAACATGCGGGGGATGGGGCCTGAGCGCCGTTATTCCCTCCGCCGCTGGAGCATGCAATTCCGATATAATTTGTCAGAATAAAAAAGAGGATGAAAATGAGTCCGAGTTTAATGCCCATGATGATTCCTATCGGCTAAACTTGAAATGAGAATGAGTATTAATAAATCTAAATAAATCAAAGGCTTACCCTTGGTTGTAGGGCTTGACTTTGGGAAGATTTTTAAGGACCCTAGGAATCCATGAACATCGAGCCCGGATTTAACAGCGACATTATTTATCAAGGAAAAACCTATCACGTACAAACGGAGGATTGGGGCGCTGAGAAAGGCTATGTTGTGACAAGGGTTTTTCAAAGTGGAAGTGTGGTTATCAGCGTAAAGACTCACTACGAAAGTCTTGAAAAGCAAAGTCCAACAACTGGACGTAAGGCCATTCTGTGGGGAATGAGAGAGCAGCATCAGAAAGTTCTAGACCAATTGGTTTCTGGTACTCTTGCTCAGACAAGTTTAAAATAAACTTAAGATGATTAAACTGTCCCACGTCTACAAATTATATTCTCAGTCGGTTCAAGCTCTCAGTGATGTCACACTTAATATTGAAAAAGGTGAATTTGTGTACCTCACCGGGCCCAGTGGAGCTGGAAAAACCACACTGTTTAAATTAATCACATGCTATGACCAGCCTACTTCTGGAAGTATAGATGTTGCCGGGTACGATCTTTCCACCGTCACCGCGGGCGAAGTACCATATGTAAGAAGAAAGATTGGCGTTGTTTTCCAGGATTTTAAATTGCTGAAAAACCGGACAGTATTGGAAAATGTCGCGTTACCTCTTGAAGTTTTAAAGATGAAAAAATCTGAGATATTGGCCCGAGCCCACGCCATGCTTGATCAGGTAGGGTTAAAATATAAGGGCACGTTTTTTCCTGCACAGTTATCTGGCGGCGAGCAGCAGAGGGTGGCCATAGCCAGAGCGTTAATTGGAAAGCCTGGAATTCTCATCGCCGATGAACCCACCGGCAATTTAGATCATGCGCTCTCTCAAGAAATCATGGAGCTGTTTGCAAAAATTAATGCGCAAGGGACAACGGTATTCATTGCTACCCATAACTTAAATTTTATAGATAAAGGTAATAGGCGAGTTCTCAGATTAGAAAAAGGCAAACTCACCGACACCCACGCTAAAAAATTGGAAGAAATAGTATCCCCTGAGTCGTCGCCAACTCCGGTGGCAATAAAAGGGTCGCTGGGTCTGGTGGAGCTGGTATGATTAGCGAAATAACTTCAATTCTAAAACGCAGTTGGATGTCCCATTTTTGGATTAATTTTGCCACTACTTGCGTGTTGGCGCTGAGTTTTGGAATAATTTCCGGAGCTATTTTATTTTCAAATAATATTTCCAGATTATTTACGGTGTGGGGTGAGGAAATTCAGGTAACGGCTTACGTTCAGGACAATGCCACATTAAATCAGAAAAAAGAGATTGAGAATTCTCTGAAATCCATGGAAAGCGTTTCTCATTTTGAATTAATTGATAAAAAGTCAGCTGAGGAGAGTTTTGAAAGGAGCCTGAAAGGCTATGGCCCTCACTTTCTCAATTCTTTAAAGGCAGACGTTGGAAATCCGTTTCCGGCGAGTTACCAAGTCCAGCTAAAATCACAATTCAAACAGCCAGAAAAGGTAGAGGAACTTGCTAAAAAATTGCAAGTCATGGGTGGCGTCGAGGATGTGAGTTACGGGCAAGAGTGGGTAAAAAACTATACCCTTTTTATGAGGTTCACTCGGGGTTTGAGCTTAGCATTTGGTCTTGTGATTTTCATAAGCTGTCTTTTTACAGTCAGTAACAGCATTCAGGCCTCCCTTAATTCTAGAAGAGAAGAAATTGAAATCCTTGAGCTCATTGGAGCCACAGCCGCCCACATCAGGCGCCCCTTTCTTATTGAAGGAGCTTTCCAAGGACTGACGGCAGCGTTTTTGTCCCTAGGAATTTTAGGAATTGTATA
>JBBQPV010000293.1:0-3800 GCA_038216925.1 Bdellovibrionia bacterium | reverse complement strand
ACTTCCTCATTTCCACGAATCATCTTCGCAATATCTTCTAATGTCACATAGCAGCTTTGCTGGGTGTCATAAAGCTTACGATTCTGGTAGCGCTTGATCACTTTAGTGTTCGGGTTTGTTGTAATTACCGGATTCTGTGGTTGCTGAGTTTGGGTTTCCAAAACATCCTCCTAATGGCACGCGCCGCTTTTGTTAAATTTTAAAAAACAAAGTGAACATACACCCGCGTCACATGATGTCAAGTGTTCTTAAATTGGACGCCTCGCCCCATAAAGAAGGTTAGAAGTAGCTAAAGTTTCTAGCCTTTTTGCCGATCAAGCTCTTGTAGCATATAAGTAGAAGGGATCAGTTTTGAATACTAAATCAAATCAAGGGCTTACCACCTTTGATTTTATCACAATGGTCTTCAGTTTGGTGGTCATTGTAGGCATAAGCATTCCCATTATTCAAAAAAATCTAGAATCCGGCAACATGGAGCAAGCTCAGAAGGAAGCCCTTAGTCTGGCTTCTCGACTTCTCAACTCAAAAGACTCCGCTTCTCTTTTAAGGATTGCATCGGACAAACCCCGATTACCGGAAAAAAGTGAGGGCCGAGCTATCGCTAGCATTGGAAAATCTGATGTCGCTAAAGACATACCTTGGACTGGTCAGTCAGGAAAAGATCCTTGGGGCAATCCGTATCACTTTAGATTCATGAGAAACGCTAAAGGGATGCCCGTGGAAATCGCGGTATGGAGCGATGGTCCAGATAAAGCAGACAGTGTTCCCGATATTAAATCATCTTCAATCAATGGCGTTGAGAGATTGGAATTCCATAAGAATGATGTCGTTGTTTCAACTCTTCCTGTCCGTTAGTCCAAAGTTTAAAAAACTGTCATTTTTTTAATCAAGTCCCTCTGAGGAAAACCCGAGAAATCTATATGGCGGAAGCGAATGGGAATCGAACCCACCGTAGGCACTTAAGCCTGCCTCTGGATTTGAAGTCCAGGAAGAGCACCAGCCTCTTTAGCGCTTCCAAACGGGGAAAGAAAAAATGAAAAACGTTTTGGTTTCAATCTTATTAATTTCAAGTCTCACAGCCTGCACAACAATGCAAAGTCAAAAGAAAGAAAAATCTTCTGACCAGCAAATCACAGAGGCCGGAAACGGCGATGGTGATCGAAAGCTTGCCAGTGTACAAGAAGTGGTTCCTCAAAAAATAGACAAAACTTTTTTACGCACTCAAGCGGATTATCATTTCACTGTTGCTGAGGCGTACGCACTTGACGGAGAAGTGGACCGTGCCATTGAAGAATATAAACTTGTTTTAATTCATGATCCCGATAGTGCACGAGCTCGTCTGCACTTGGCCTCAGAACTTTTAAAAAAGGGAATGTTGTTACAAGCTATAGATCAGGCTGAAGAAGCGGTTAAATTAGATGACAAGACACCTGAGGGGCATCTGTTTTTAGGAAGCCTTTACACAAGTTCAAAATTATATGACAAGGCGATTGACGAATATAATTACACAATCAAATTAGATCCAGAGAATAAAGAAGCCGCACTTTATGTGGGCGCCATTTTAGCAGAAGAGAAAAAATACGATGAGAGCATCGCTCACTTCAAAAAAGTAGCAAAGAATTCAGCGCAAGGTTATCTCTCCTATTATTACATGGGCAGAATTGAACAAGAACGTAAAAACAATAAAGAAGCGGAAGCTGATTTTAAAAAATCTATTCAGTTAAAGTCTGATTTCTTAGAAGCTGTCACTAGTTTAGGTGCATTGTATGAGGCTGATAATAATACAGAAGCCGCAATCAAGGTCTATACCACGTACCAACAAAAGCATGGCAAGTCTGTTAAAGTTGCATTCGCACTTGGCCGCATTTATATGGACAAAGATCAATTTGATGCCGCCTACAGGCAATTCACAATCATTGAAGATCAAGAGACCGACAACTTAAATGTAAAAGTTAAAATGGCCCTCATTCTCATTGAGCAAAAGAAGTATGAGCGAGCCATTGTAAAATTAAAAGAAATTCTAACTCAGGCGCCAGAATCAGAAAAAATACGATTCTATTTAGCTGCAGTGTATGAGGAAGTTAAAGCCTATAAAGAGGCTGCGGAACAATTTGAAACCGTACAGCCCACAAGTGCCCTTTATTCAGAAGCCGTAGTTCATACAGCTTACATTCATAAATTATTGGGTGATTATCCTAAAGCCGTATCTGTGATGGAATCTGCTCTGTCTAAGAAGAGCGACGTGCCACAATTCTACAGTTTTTATGCAAGCCTTATGGATGATCAAAAGCAAAATGGTAAAGCTATTGAAATATTAAAAGGCGCAACTGGAAAATTTCCTAAAGACGATCAACTCATGTTTTTTCTAGGAACCATGCAAGACAAGGGTGGTTTTAAGGCAGAATGTTTAGATTCTATGAGAAAAGCTATTTCTTTAAACCCAGATCATATTCAAGCTCTCAATTATCTTGGATACACTCTCACAGAAAGGAATGAAAGCCTTTCCGATGCAGAAAGTTTTATCAGGAGAGCACTCAAATTAAAACCTAACGATGGCTATATTACTGACTCATTGGGATGGGTTTTATTTAGACAGGGTAAATTTAAAGAAGCGGTCATTACGTTAGAAGGCGCTTATAAGATTAAGCCTGATGAAGCAATTATTGCCGAACACTTAGGGGACGCCTACCTTAGGTCCAGCTTGCGTGACAAGGCTCGACAAATGTACTTGCGTGCTGTTACTCTTGAGACCGATGAAAATAACATTGTAAAGATAAAGAGTAAAATTGCAGAAATCGATAGGTCGAAAACACGTCAACCAGCTTCAGCGGGGAATCCTTAAAAAGATTCTCATCGCTGCGTTTGTTTTTACTTGCGCTGCTTGCTCTTCTTCACCTGAAAAACCCGAACAAACTGAACCTTTGTCCAATTCGAACAAAGTGACTCCCCAGACATTATCAGCGGATGTTTATTTTGAAGAACGGGGACACTCGTTCAAATTAAAATCCGACATTTATATTCTTGGGAGCCAAGCAGTGAGATTAGATTTGAGGACTCAACTAGATCTTCCACTTGCGTCACTTATCCTCACAGACAAAAAGTTGGAGTATGTTTTATACAGAGACAAAAAATATTTTTCGGGGAAACCTGGGCCCCACGCTCTGGATCAAATTATTCCTCTAGAAATAACCGCGTCTGAGTTAGTGTCCGTGGTGACAGAAAAACCTTTACCGTCACAAAAATGTGAACTGCTAGAAGGTAAACTTTCCAAATGCAGAAGTGCGGCTGGACCTATGTCCTATACAGCTACGTGGGGTAAACGGGAAAATTCAAGTCCTTGGTCCGGTAAAGCCACCAAATTAGTGATTGAAATCCCAAGTCGCAAAATTTCTTTGAAATTTTATTTCACCGATTGGAATAAAAAACCGTCTAATACGGATCGCCTTTATACTCTCAACATCCCATCTGATTTTCACAAATAATTTCGCTAACACCAATTAGGCTAATCAATAGATAATAGAATGAGGGGGGCGACTCATGGCCATCAATCTTCAAGATATTGTAAATTCCACGCACATTAATACTCAATACAAGGAACTTCACTGGAAAGGTAGTTTCAATGACTACATAAATTTGGTGAAAGAAAATCCAAGTGTAACTCGAACTGCATACCAAAGAATTTATGACATGGTGATGGGTTACGGCACATCAGAGTACGTAGAATTTAAAAAACAAATTATTCATTACAAATTTTTTGATGATGAACAAAATCACAGTAAAGACGCTATTTACGGACTAGA
>JBBQPV010000292.1:0-3802 GCA_038216925.1 Bdellovibrionia bacterium | reverse complement strand
ATATAACAATGTTATATAACGAACGTTACATTAACAACTGAAATTTAAACATTGGAGGTTTAAATGAAAAATTTATTTTTATTCTGTTTTTCTGTTTGTGTTTTCGCATCCGTTGCTAGCTCGGCCTCGGTGACTTCGAACTTGCCAGGCGTTCGCATTAAAAAGGATTTGGAGTCAATAAGATCCTATGGGAATGCGTGGAACACGGGCGATGTGAACAGCATTGTTAATCATTTCACTGATGATGCTGAATTTGTCTATACTGACTCCTTAGTGAGCCCGAACATTGTGAGCGGAAAACAGGTGGGCGGCATCCGATGTAAAGCAGACTTGAGAGCATACGCGGTGAGCGTATTTAAAGTTTATCCAAAACAAAACTGGAGCGAGAGTGTAGAAGTTTTTCCAGGACGCAAACCCGGCTCTTATGCCATATATTACCACTTCTCACTTTATAGAAATGTTACTGACCAGATTCCGGCTTTTACTGGAACCGGAATGGAGAATATGCAGCTTGATGAAAATCACAAGTTAGTGCGGGAAGAAATTCACCTGTCATTCTCTCAGGGTCAGGTAGACAGTTCCTTGTCATTAGGAATTCCTAATTTTTATAGGAATAGGCAGTTAGAGTAACGAGGGAAACTATTTGATATCATGATTACTTGTGATGGGCTTACTATTGTAAGCCTTTATTATTCGCCATCTTTCGATCCTCTATAAACTGCCGTTTACAAATTCTAATGGAATACTTAAAGTCTTCTTTAGAACCGTCTAGCTGAGGTTCTTTAATCATCAAATGTTTGTTGGGTTCTGAAAACAGGTGGACGTCCGATCCCGTCGAAGTTGCAGCCAAGTTTAAGCTTTCGTCTAAATCAATTTTAAGACTTAACACTACAAGATCTTGCACTGCATTCGTTGGAATTCCATCTGGATTAGTATTTACATTCCCACTGACAGATATTTTTATGTTTTAATCTTGACTTATTGTATATACTATAGCATACTTACTGTAATGAAGTTTGAGTGGGATAATGATAAGAATATAGCTAACCATAAGAAGCATAAAATATGGTTCGAAGAAGCTCAAACAATTTGGGCTGATATGACTTCTCAGGAATTTTATGATCCTGAACACGGTACACTAGAAGAACGATTCATTAGGATTGGTCACTCTACCGGGCAAAAAGTCTTAATGGTTGTCTTCTGCGAGCGCTCTAATGATACCATTATTCGTATAATTTCCGCCCGTAGAGCAACCTTAAAAGAAAGGAGACAATATGAAGAAGGAATATGATTTAAAGAAATTAAAAAAGCGTGCTGGACAGGTAAAATCAAGTAAAGAAGCTGCTAAAATTCCTATTAGCATACGTATAGATGGAGCAGTATTAGCTGCCCTTAAGTCTGAGGCAGAACGAATGGGGATTCCCTATCAAACTTTTGTGGGAAGTGTGTTGCATCGGTTTGTGCAGGGTGAACTCCTCGATAAGAAATCTGCTGATTTAGCTAAACATCCAAAGGCTGGATAAAAAGCAAATCTTGAAGTCACAGATTGTGACTTCAAGATTGACTACGCTGGCGCCCCGTACTTATTTGCTTCCGCATCGCCGGGTAAAATCCAAAGGTAGTAAAGGCAAAATAAACTAATGGGAGGAATAAACATCAGTGGAACATACCAAGCGGATTTTCCGGTGTCATGAAATCGGCGTACCGTAACTGTCAATTGGCCGAAAATAATAAATATTAATACAACCCCCAGTAATATTTTTCGATAAGGGTCATTTGCCAAGTCAGAAAGAAAAAATGGAATGAATAGAAATGTCTGACAGATTTGGGCCACAAAATAATCGCGCTGGCTGGAGCGACCTTCAAAAGAAAAAAGTCTTTTAAAGAAATCTTTCGCGCTGGTCATTAGTGCAAGTCCGCAATTAGCGGACTGTAATAGTCACACCAGGGATACCACCACTGGACTGAGGTGAATCACCGCATGCGCCGAGAGATTGATATCCATTTTTTCCAAAGTTAGCTTTACGGTGTCCGGTTTTGGTGAGCTGAAAGTCAAAACAATTGCACTCGCCATTATTGGGAAGACCTTCACGAACGCAGCGCCATTCCGTAGCGGTGATGCCGCCGTCGTCATTCTCCCGGAGATCTTTGATGTAGCGATAGCTGTATACGGAATCATTGGAGCTAGACATATAAACTCCCTTTGTTCCGTACTTTAAATCCTGATTGAGATGAGAATCCGTTTTCATCAGATAAGTGGCGCGGTAAGGAAGATTGCCATGATTAGTTCCTTCAACTACGGCGAAGAGCAGAGAGCCATCTTTTAGAACTTGACCACGCCGTACAAAGTGAACGGTCTGCATTTTATCGCCGGCGGTCAAAAAAGCGGGGGCGAGCTGGGCTGTGGATTCCCGAAGACCACTTGTACCATCGGTGCGAATCAATAGCGCATTCACGTTTATAGTGTCTAAAGTTTTGCGCCAATTGCGGGTCCAAATAGTGTACTCAGATCCGCGCATGAGGGGAATAAACGGTCCACCGTCTTTGACAATGTCACGGTCTCCGAAATCTCCGGCCACCACAGGGGTAACCTTTGGCGCCACTGGTTCAACAGGTTCTCCTGCACGAACAAAACTCATCTGAGTTTTATCCGCCATCTGGATAATCAAATTATTTTCATTCAGTTCTACAATTTCTAGATTTGAATGATCTTCGCAGGCTACGGCGCGACCACTGATTAGGCATTCGGTGACTTTATCTGAAGCCATGGTTATTTTGTTGCCAGACACTTTAATGGTTGGAGCGCTGATTTTAGCCGTTTGAGATTTATCCGCTGATTTCAGAGATTGCGCTTGCCAATATCCTTCTAATTTTCCGTTTTTTAGAGCCTCGTCTAATAGTTGTGCGACTTTGACGGCCTCGGCATTTTGATTTTGTTCAGGCGCTGCCTTTGCAGGTGGAGCCGCAATGGCGGGGATCTTCACAGACTCATTTTTGGAGCATGCTATCATGCCTGAGATAAGTACATACATGCTTACGATTTTTAAACCAGAGCGATTCATTACGAACTCCTTTTAATTTGTGAAAGAACAATATAACAAACTTTTGTTTTAAAGTCTTGGAGGCAACAGAGCTCCGCAGCTTTTTCAAAATCGGTGACCATTTTTGTCTGGTTGGTATTGTTAAAACAGAGTTGGAGGAAAATTATTTACACTGGCGCCCGAAATGCATTGTCTATGAGATATGAAGTTTCTTTTTACCAACGTTCTAATTCTTACTCTTATGGTGTTTGGCAACGGATCGACTGCCAATGCTGGATATTTATTAGACAAGTGTAAGGCCCTAATGGGCGTAGGTATGAGTAGTGAAGCATCGCCCATTCCCAGGGACCCTTCAGTTCTAAAGAGATCAAAAAATATTCTGAATTTGCCGGGGCAGACTGATGCTCCTCAATCTAAAAGTAAGATTGGCGATTTGCAGGATCAAAAAAACACAGAATGTATAGCTGGAGCCCTTTTTTGCTCTTGGAGAGGATTGACCGGAACCGAGGGATACTTGGAAAGTATGCCAAAGGGGTTAGCTAAAATATTGGTGGAACTTGGACCAGATGATATTTGGATGGACTTCGGAGCCGGTTGGGCAAGGGCTTTAAAGGAATATCTGTCAGGTGTGAAAGTGGAAGGTCTTCATAACCTCCCACCGGCGGATCAAAGGGCTCGAGGGATTTCTTTTGGTTATGAAAAGCCGCGGGCTAGTGACATGTACGATGACAAAATAAAAAAGATTGAACTTCAAACAAACC
>JBBQPV010000291.1:0-3819 GCA_038216925.1 Bdellovibrionia bacterium | reverse complement strand
CTGAACCTGCGCTTCAATCCCTAACTCAAACCCCTGGCACGTGCCAAAAGCCACTTCGGCAAAAGATTGCAGCTGATATTTTCCACCAAGTTGTCAGAAGAGACCGGGCCAAGTGCCAAGAACATTTACCCAACGGGGAAAAGTGTGAGGAATCCCGCTGGATTGATTTTCATCACCTCACACCTGTGCATCAAGGTGGCTCAAACATGGTTAACAACCTTAAAATTCTGTGTAAAGGCCATCATCAATTGGAGCATTGGAGTCAATCGAATGGTATTGATTAAAATGTTTTGAATAGCATTTTGAATTTATCGGCAATTGATCAAAGCGTTGTTCATAATCTAATGGTTTAGACATGGGTCAAAAAATATTAACCGGCCTCCACGCAAACCGAGTTCATGTCTTTAATAAATTCTTGCGTACTTTCTAAGAACTGAGCATCTGACGATCTTGCTGCTTTCAACAAGGTGTCCAAATATAGGGCGGAACGCTTATTGTATAATTCAAGATTACCGTTTTTGAGACCGCATCTCTTAAAAGCAGCGATTACCGTAGTTACGGAAGAGCGGAGCCACCTATTACCAAACGCAGGTGTATCAATGTCAGACCTTTTTGATTGCTCTAAAATTTTATCAATCAATAGTAGGGAAGGACCGTGCTTGGCCCGATTTAACGCTGTAGTGAGCATGACAAATCTAGATAGTCCTTCAGGCTCTACAAAATAATCATCCGCTTCTACGTCTTCAACCGGTTTATGCATCCAGAAATTCGGAAGATTGGCCATTAATGCTAACATGTTCTCAGGCACACCATGAATGCTTTCAATGCATTGAGGGTCTCTAATTATCCAAGACGCCCTATAAAAATTGTCTCGAACAATTTTGATATCATAAATTTCGATATAGTTTTTAACCGCATTTGAGCAATCTGTGTCCTTATTAAACATAGCTTGAGTGCCATCAAATGAAATTGCTCCGTGTCCACCCTCGGTGGGTGTCACTTTCCCTCCATAACATTTATCTAAGAAGTCTTTAGAACTTCGAAACGCGACTCTTTCATTTGTAATCAACGATTGAAAACGAGGATCCTCAGCGAGATTAATTATATCCAAAACATGATCTGATTTTCGACACGCGTCTTTAAGATTAATGCGGATGAACCACGGTAAGTCAGATCCATGCATCAAATGTCTATATCCGTAGTATAGTGCGACATTGGGGTGTTCAGAACCATATAAACCACGCCTATAAAAAACATATGCCTTATTCTTATCACTTAAGGTTTCCTCCCAGAATTTATCGGGAAGATTTTGTGCAATTGCATCATCAACGAGGTAAGTATATCTACCGTTGTGATAGATGGATTTCGGCGCAGTAATAGGCAAGTCAGAGGCGAATACTGACCGTCCAGCTGAGAGTATTTCTAATATTCCGAGTACTAAAAGTAATTTATATATTTTGAGTGTTCTAGTGGAGAGTGACAATTTTGAGCCGTAAGATTCCATTGTATTATTCCTGGCGTAAAAATGGATACAGTTTCCAATTATATTGCAAATCCCGTTCTTAGCCATTTTGCCAACTAGCCTTAACTCTCCCTCCTCAAACTCCGACAAATACTGTGGAGGCCTACAAAATGGCAGAGCGAAAATACACCAGAAGATTTCCTAGACGTAGGTTTAGGGAAAAAATCGGAGTTCTTCATAAGGGAGAATACGCCATGAGTGGCGCGGTGGAAATTGGTGAAGGGGGCATGCTTCTGAAGCCAGAAAGTACGCCTGTCATTGGGGATTTAGTCACAGTTAATTTTTTTATTCCCGCTAAGGACTTCATCACAGTCATGGGTCAGATTATCTATAAGCGGGGCACGGAATTTTTTGGTGTGAGGTTCCTTGATTTGGACTTCAACAGTAAACGGATAATTAGAGACTACATTGCCCTAAAAACCGCCGTGGAAGCCCTTGAGGAAGTTTCTGATTAACTCTTGATACTGTTAACGAGCTGAGACAAACGGCTCACTTTTCTTGCAGCTTTTTTAGCATGAATTACACCCTTACTTGCGGCCTTATCAAAAGCGGAAACAAATCCCTTTAAAGCATCAACTGCAATTTTGGCGTCTTTCTTTTCCACAGCGACTCTTACTTTTTTCTCAAAAGTTTTCAGTGCGGATTTCAAAGACTGATTTCTTGTGGCACGCTTAACTGATTGACGTGCTCTTTTTTCTGCTGACTTATGGGTAGCCAAAATTGCCTCCTCGATTGACTTTCAATGGTGCACATCTGATATCATTGAGTTAACTTAAACGTCTAGAGAAAAAATGACACAATCAACGTCTGAATCACAAGAGTTACAGTCTAGAGCCGATCGCCAACAGGTCACCGCATCCGCGTTTTGGGTCTCATTGGGCATATTGACCAGTAGGGGACTGGGATTTGTTCGGGAAATCGCCATTGCTCACTATTTCCCCCGCACCGCCAGCGACGCCTTCTATGTGGCTTTCCGCCTTCCAAATTTGTTTCGTAGACTTTTTGGAGAGGGAGCTCTCACTGTAAGTTTTATTCCAGTGCTCATGGATTTCATCAAGAGCGATGATAAAAAAGGCGCTCGGGAACTGTGCTCTGCGGTGTTCACTTTGCTTTTTGTCATACTTTCCATACTCACATTATTCGGCACCGTTTTTCCCGAAGTCATGGTGAAACCGCTGACCCACGGAGAAGGCTACACAGCCATTGCGGGTAAAGTAGACCTCACCATTCATCAAGCGCGGATCATGTTTTGTTACATCATGCTGGTGAGCTTTTACGCTCTGGCCATGGGGATACTTAATTCTTTACGCGTATTTTGGCTGCCCGCCGTGGCACCAGCGTTGTGGAACGTGAGTACAGTTGTGGGAGTATTGTTTTTTAGAAAGCAGTTTGCCATTCCCAGTGACGTCTTGGCGTGGTCAACGGTGGTGGGCGGGGTTCTCCAGCTTGCCATTCTCATTCCAGCACTGGTGAAGCGGGGATACGTCCCAAAATTCACCAAGTGGTGGGGAAACCCGGCGGTAAAAAAAGTGATCAGGGCCATGGGACCCAGTGTGATGGGTTTATCAGTGATGCAAATTGGAGTGATCATCAATACGTTTATGGCAAGCCGCCTTGAAGAAGGAAGCAATTCCTGGATTAATTGGGCTGATCGAATTTTGGAACTGCCCCTTTCATTATTTGCCGTAAGCGTAGGAACCGCAGCCCTTCCCACTTTGGCGGGGATGTGGTCTCGGGGAGACAAAAAAGGAATGAGAGATTCCAGCCTTCATTCATTGAGACTTACTTTTTTTATGGCGTTTCCCTGTGCCGCCGGTGTGTACGTTTTGTCCCAACCCATCATCCACACATTATTTGAACACGGAAGATTTACCGCTCATGACACTGAAATGACTGCGGCCATTCTTAAGGTATACGGAATCAATATGATCTTTGCCGCAGGGGTTAGAGTTCTGGCGCCCACTTTTTACGCAATGAAAAACACATGGCTTCCCGCCGTGGCGGCGGCTTCAGCTCTCGTTTTTCACGTGATCTTGGCAAATATTTTAATCAAACCTATGGGAGTGGTGGGACTGGCCACCAGTGCGGCCATCAGCGGAGCATTGAATTTTTCTATTTTAGTTTACGCTTATAAATTTACCGGAGAGCGACTTCAGTTTTCTGAAATTCTGCCTACCATTGGGAAATTTCTTTTAGGTTGCGGAGCACTTATATTAGTCACAGAAATGTACTGGCCCGTTCATGATTTCACTGGGGATTCCATGCTTGGACGGGCGGCAAGTTTATCTTTTGTGATT